>JAYTXV010000001.1:0-4240 GCA_043742805.1 Caulobacteraceae bacterium
TTTCCGGGTCCCGACCAGATGGGCGACCTGACCGAGGCTGAGAAGGGTTATCTGGCCGGTCTGCAATATTACCAGGACAAGGACAGCGGCTATTCCAAACAGCAGGCCACCCGGCCGCAGTCGGTGGGCTACGGCCTGGTCGACTCGCCCGCCGGCCAGGCGGCCTGGATCTATGAAAAGCTGTGGGCCTGGACCGACAACCACGGCGCGCCGGAAGACGCCCTGAGCCAGGACGAAATGCTGGACAACATCATGCTCTACTGGCTGCCCGGAACGGGCGCCTCATCGGCCCGGCTCTACTGGGAGAGCTTCGGCAGCTTCGGCTCGACTAAGCTGGACCTGCCGGTCGGGGTCAGCATCTATCCGAAGGAAATCTTCCGCGCCTCGCGCCGCTGGGGCGAGAAGGTGATGAGCAACATCATCCACTGGGGCGAGATGAAAAAGGGCGGCCACTTCGCGGCCTGGGAGCAGCCGGAGCTTTATGTCGGCGAAATCCGGACCTGTTTCGCGAAGGTGCGATAGCCCGGCCCAGGCGGCGATCCTCCGTTGTCGGCGCGAGCATTGTCCAGATGCGCCTCGCGCAGGTCGAGTTCGCACTCGATGCGCCGGCGGACTTCTCGCCCGGCGGCTGGATACTGGTCCGGCCGGACGGATATGTGGGCGGCACGGGGGTCATGCACCCGGCAGAGTGAACTGGTGTCTTCAAGACCGGTCCTCCACCAACCTCGACAACCGCCTTTGGCCCCCATGTCTTGGACGGCGACAAGGTGGTTAAGTGGTCCGTCTCGTCGACGCCCTGACGCCGGGAGATCGCGGCGTGATGCATAGGAACAGAGGATCATGATGAAGCTCTATTCGGGGGATCTGAGTCCTTTTTCCGCCCGCGTGCGGATGCAGATTTACGCCAAGGGGATCACCGACATCACCTTGGAACGGCCGGCCCATTTCGGCATGCCGAAGTTCCGCGAGGACCATCCGATAGGCCGTATCCCGGTGCTGGATATCGACGGCGACATGATGCCGGAATCCGAGGTGATCGCGGAATACCTTGAGGCGATCTACCCGCAGCCCTCGATGCTGGGGAAGACGCCGCGCGAGACGGCTCACATCCGCACGATTTCCCGCATCGGCGACATCTACATCATGAACAACATGTTCATGCTCTCGCCCCAGAGCCGCGCCGCGACCCGCAACCAGGGGATCGTCGATCTGTTGGGCGGCCAAGTGGTCCGCAACATCAAGGCGCTGGACAGAATGATCGGCCGCGACGGTTTCGCCTGCTGCGGGCGCCTGACCATGGCCGACTGCGCCATGACGCCCGCGTTGTTTCTGGTGGAGAACGTGCTGCCGGCGGTGGGCATCGAAAACACGATTGCCGCCAACGCCAATGTCGCGGCCTACTGGGCCGCGATCCAGACCAATGAGCATGCGGCGAAGACGCTGACCGAGTTGCACCGCGGTCTCGAAGAACGCCGCGAAATGATCCGTAACGGCTCGTTCGACAGGATGATGGCGGCGGCCGCGGCCGCGCATGCCGCAACCGAAGCCGCCACGACCTGATCGCGGCTGTCGAACCGACCTCAGCCCACGTCGACCAGGACCAGTTCCGAATCCTCCAGGGCGGTCACGCGCACGATCGCCTCGCCGCGTATCGACGCGCCGTCCCTGGCGGCCGTGCCGGAGCCGGGCGCCTGGCTTCTGATGCTGGTGGGTCCGGGAACCATCGGGGCGCTCGGTCGCCGACGTCAGGCGTCGACGGTTTCCTCCTGAGCCACGAAGCCCTTCCAGTTGTTCATATAGTCGATGAACGTGGGGCTCAGACGCTCCTTGGCCAGCCAGGCGCGGGTGACGGGCAGGGACACGGCTTCGAACAATGGGTCGGCAGCGACTAGTTTAGGGAAGTCATGGTGTAAAACAGCGCCCCGGCCGATGATCGGGAAATCGGCGCCGTGCTCCAGTACCCGGCGGCAGGCTTCGCCGCTGAGCAGCTTACCGGCCACGCCCAGGCGGGTCCCGCCGCGCGGCAGGTCGGTGAACCAGTCGATCAGCGGTTTCGAAGCGAACTCTGCCTCCACCGGGGCCTTGAAGGTGTCCCACAGCGACATGTCGAGATAGTCGAGCTTGCCGCCGGCCAGAACCTGGCGGACGATCTCGCGCTGTTCGGCGAACTTCAGGCCGAAACGTTCGGGCGACAGGCGCAGGCCGAGCTGGAAATCGGGACCGGTGCGGGCGCGGACCCCGTCGATGATCTCGAACACAATGCGGGCGCGGTTCTCCAGCGAGCCGCCGTAGCGGTCGTCGCGGCGGTTGGTCTCGGCGCTGAGGAAAGCGCAAAGAATATAGCCGTGGGCGCCATGCAGCTCGACGCCGTCGAAACCGGCCTTTTCCGAGCGGACGGCGGCGGTGATGAAGTCCTCAGCCAGATCCTCGACCTCGCCGGTAGTCAGGGCGCGCGAGCCGGTCTCGGCGTCTTCCGATGGGCCATGCGGGGCCTCGCCGACCAGGGCGGCGGGCGAGCGGATACCGGCGTGGTGCAGCTGGACCGAGGAAACGGCGCCCTCGGCGCGGATCTCGTCGGCCAGCCGGGTCAGGCCCGGCAGATGGGCGTCGGAGAACACGCCGAGCTGACCCGGGAACCCCTGCCCCACCGCCTGGACGTGGGCGGCGCAGGTCATCACCAGTCCGAAGCCGCCGGTGGCCCGGTAGGTCAGCCACCTTTCTTCATCCTCGGACAATCGTCCGTCCGGGTGGCTCTGGCTGTTGGTCAGCGGCGCCAGCATGAAGCGGTTCTTCCACGTCGGACCGCGCGTCAGGGTCATCGGGGCGAAGATGTCGGTCATGGGCGGGCTTTCAGCAGCTAGAAAAACTAGGGATTAAGTGAACGTCAGTCACTTAGCTGGGCGGTCGGGAAGCGCAAGCCATGCCGGAGCATCGGGCGCCGAAGCTTTCTATCTAGCGGTTTAGAAACTCGATGATCGCCGGGTTGGCGGTTCGGTCCTGGAGCATGAACAGGTGGCCGCCCTCGAAGAAGCGAAGCTGGGCGCCGGGGATCTGGGCGGCAAGCCGATGTTGAGTTTCGGGTAGGGCTATGCCGTCAAAACGGCCGGCGGCGACCAGCACCGGGCAGGCGACCTGGGTCAGCCGGTCCCAGGTATCATGCAAGGCGCGGGCTTCCAGCTGGCGGCGGGCGCCCATAGCGTGGCCAGGTTCGTCGGCGAACGGATCGGCGGCGGTCAGGGCGACCCATTGATCGTGGTCGGCCGGATTGGCCGCGGCCCAGGCCGCATCGCGGCGGGTGTCGCTGACCGGGATCAGGTATTTGGCGCGTTCGAGCCGGTCCAGGTGGCCGATCTCGTGATACGGAAAGGACGCGCCGCCCGCGCCGCCGGGTGCGGTGCAGGCCAGCACCAATCGGCGCACCCTGGACGGGTGGCGAAGGACCAGCTCCTGGGCGACCATGCCGCCGAACGAGACTCCCAGGACCAGGGCGCTCTGCCAGCCCATGTGATCCATCAGGCGCGCGGCGTCGTCAGCGTAATCCGCCATCGAATAGGCGGTGTCGGGCTTGGAGGTGCGGCCCAGGCCCCGCTGGTCATAGGCCATCACCTCGAAGGTCTTGGGAAACGGGCCGTCGAACACATTCGGCTTGTTGCGCAGGTCGCCGCCGGTGCCGGAGATCAACAGCAGAGGCAGGCCCTCGCCCTGGCGCTCCCAATAGATGTCGATATCGCCGATCGTCGTTAGCGGCACGCCGTGTTCCTCCCCTTGCCCAACATCCTCGATTGAGGGTTAAACGCCTCGCCCCAGATGGACAATCACCGACCGTCTCCGGAGCGGAGCCCGCCTTGACCGACTATCCCGAAGACATCTTCACAGAACAAGACGATCTCGACGTCGACACCCTGGCCAATCTCGGCCCGCTGGCCCCCCTGGCCGGCAGATGGGAGGGAACCAAGGGTCTCGACGTCAATCCTTATATCGACGCGCCCCGGCGCCAGGCCTACATCGAGCGTATCGACCTGCAGCCGATCGACCGGCAATCGAACGGGCCCCAGGTGCTGTTCGGCCTGCGCTATCACACCCACATCACCAAGCCGGACGAGGTGGAAACCTATCACGACCAGGTCGGCTATTGGTTGTGGGAGCCGTCCACGGGGACGATCATCCATACCCTGACAATCCCGCGCGGACAGACGGTGCAGGCGGTCGGCCACGCGGCGGCGGACGCCACCAGTTTCGA
>JAYTXV010000002.1:0-10590 GCA_043742805.1 Caulobacteraceae bacterium
TGGGTGGTCAGATAGATCGGATCGCGCCGCATGGTGATGGCGGTGACCTGGAACACCGGGAACTTCTCTACGCTGTTATAATAGCCGGTGTGGTCGCCGTAAGGACCCTCGTCGGCGTAGTCGTCGAGGCGCACCTCGCCCTCGATGACGATCTCGGCCTGGGCGGGCACCAGCAGCGCCTGGGTCTTGGCCTTGACCAGTTCGGCCTTGGCGCCGCGCAGCAGGCCGGCGAACTGATATTCCGACAGGGTGTCGGGGACCGGCGTCACCGCGGCCAATATCGTCCCTGGATCGGCGCCGAGCACCGCGCAGGCCGGCAGGGCGTCGGGTCGTCCCGATTGCTTCCAGCGCCGGTGATGCTGGGCGCCGCCACGATGCGCCAGCCAACGCATGATCGTGCGATCCTTGCCGATCACCTGCATCCGATAGATGCCGAGGTTGTAATCGTCTTCGCGCGTGGTCGAGGGGCCTTTGGTGACCACCAGCGGCCAGGTGATCAGCGGCGCCGGCTCGCCAGGCCAGCAGGTCTGGATCGGCAGTTTCGACAGGTCGATGTCATCGCCGGTCAGCACCACCTCCTGCACCGGCGCTCGGCTCACGACCTGAGGGCGCATGCCCATCACCGTGCGGGCCAGGGGCAACAGGTCGAAGGCTTCCTTCAAGCCGCGCGGCGGTTCGGGGCTGCGCAGGAAGGCCAATAGCTCGCCGACCTCGCGCAGGTCGCCGGCCGTCTCCCGGCCCTTGCCTTCCAGGGTGACGCCCATGGCCACGCGCTTGACCGTGCCGAACAAATTGGCCAGCACCGGCATCGTGGAGCGCTGACCGTCGGCGCGGATGACATGTTCGAACAACACCGCCGGCCCGCCGGTGGCCAGCAGCCGGGTGCAGATCTCGGTGATCTCCAGCACCGAGGATACCGGCTCGGTCACCCGGACCAGTTCACCCTTGGATTCCAGGGCGGCGATGAAGTCGCGCAGACTGCGGTAGGCCATCGGGCGTTCCTAGGCGCGCATCGGCGGCCTGTCACGCGGCGGCGCTTGGCGCTACTCTCCATCAGTCATGAAACAGATCGATCTCGACGACCTTCCGCCCCGCGTGGCGCAGATTCTCAGCCGGCTCGACGCGGGCGAGGAACTGGTCCTGGTCCAGAATGGCGGGCTGGTGGCGCGCCTCACCATGGCCATGGCCCCGGCGCCCGCCGATCCGCTGGCGGACCTGCCGGCCGAGGAGCGGATGGCCGAGGTGATGGATCACTTTAAGAGCATGATCGACGACGAGTTCTAGCGATTTTCGTCGAACGCCTTCACCGTCCGCTTGGGCGCGACGTTGCGCCAGCGGCGTCCCAGGTCATTGGTGGCCTCCGGTTCCTTAGGCCCAACCTCAATAAGCGAGCGCGGCCCCATCCTTGCGCATTTCACTGGCGGCGGCGTAGCGTCCAGGCCAGCGTTGGATGGCTTGGTAGCCACCGAAGCCGCCGTCCGTGGGTCCGAACGTCCAGCCGAGATCGGCGAGGCCGCGCCGCGCCGCCTCAGGCACGCCGGATTCCAGATGCACCCGCCCCTGGCCCCGGCCGGGCGCGCCGGTGGGTTCGGGCGAACCTTCATGTCGCCAGCGGGGCGCATCGCCGGCTGCCTGGAGGCCGAGGTCATGGTCGACAAGGTTGACGATCATCTGAGCCTGGCCCTGGGGCTGCATGTCGCCGCCCATTACCCCGAAGGCCAGCCAAGGTTCGCCGGCCCGGGTCGCGAAACCGGGAATGATGGTCTGGAACGGCCGCTTGCCCGGAGCGTAGAGATTGACGTCGCCGTCGCGCAGGCTGAACAGCTCGCCGCGGTTCTGGAACATGAAGCCCAGACCGTCGGGGCAGAGGCCCGAACCCATACCCCGGAAGTTGGACTGGATCAGCGAGACCATCATCCCATCCACGTCGGCGACGCAGAGATAGGTGGTGTCGCCATGGCCAGGCGCCTCGCCGGGGAACACCCGGTCCACTATCGCATCGGGGCGGATCAGGGCCGCGCGCTCGGCTGCGTAGGCTTTGGAGATCAGCCAGTCGACCGGGATATCGCCGAAGTCGGGGTCGGCGAAGCGGCGGGCGCGGTCCTCGAACGCCAGGCGCTTGGCCTCGATCTGCAGGTGCAGGCTCGTCGCGGTCTGGAATCCCGCGCCCCGCAGGTCGAAGTTCTCCAGGATGTTGAGAATCTGCAGGGTTGAGAGACCCTGGCTGTTGGGCGGCAGGGCCCAGACATCGACGCCGCGATAGTTCGCCGAACGCGGCTCGACCCATTCGCCGTGGTGGGCGACGAGATCGGCCCGGGAGAGCCAGCCGCCGAGGCGCCGGAAGTAGGCGTCGATGACCTCGGCGATTTCCCCCTCATAAAAGGCGTCCCGCCCGCCCGACGCGATCAGCGCATAGGTTCGCGCCAGGGCCGGATTGGCGAACAGCTCGCCCTCGGCGGGCGTGGATCCGTCCGGCGCCCAGATAGCCCTGGCGTTGTCGAGCTCCTCGAGCCCCCGGCCCGGCTTGGCGAAACCGCGCAGGAAGACATCCAGATAATAGGCCACGGTCTGGGCCACCGGCGCGCCGCGCGCGGCCAGATCGATGGCCGGGGCGAAGAGATCGGCCCAGGCCAGGCGGCCGTAACGCTGGTGAAGCTTCCACCAGGCGTCCACCGCGCCTGGCGTCGAGACCGAGGTCGCCCCAACCGGGCGGATAAGTCCGTCCCGCGCCCGCTCGCGCTGGGTTTCGAGGCTCAGGGATCGGGGCGAGCGGCCGGACCCGTTCAGCCCCGCCAGCTTGCCAGTCTTCGGATCCCAGACCATGGCGAAAGCGTCGCCGCCGATCCCGCAGGCGATGGGCTCCAGGAACCCCAAAGCGGCGTTGGCGGCGATGGCGGCATCCACAGCCGAACCGCCGGCGCGAAGAATGTCGATGGCAATCAGGCTGGCGAGGGGGTGGGCCGTCGCCGCCGCACCATGAGCGCCCCAGACCGTTGAGCGCGAGGCGAAGGCCTCGCCGGCCACGCGGTCGCCGCTCCGGATATCATCGCGAAAGGTCATGTCATCGAGGGTCAGGGGCCGTCTCTCCATACAGTCTCTTCCGTTCAACCCAGCTGAGCGAACTCCCCCGCGCGAAGCCGGGCCTCGCCCCTGGAAAACAACTCGTCGCGCTGCCGCGGCGCCGCGGGCGTGCTCGAGACCATGGCCCGATAGGTCTGCGTCAGAGCGACCATACACCCAGTTCATTGCCGGACGGGTCGCGGAAGTGGAACCGGCGACCGCCGGGGAAACTGAAAACGCCCCGGGTGATGACGCCGCCGGCGGCGCGGACCTTGGTTTCCATCGCCTCAAGATCGTGGGCGTAGAGCACCACCATCGGCTTAACCGGCGCCTCCTCGGCGTCGGCGGAGAAACCCCCGTCGGCCCCTTCGCCCTCGAAGGCCACATAGGCCGGTCCGTAGTCCTGGAAAGCCCAGCCGAAGGCCTCGCTATAGAAACGCTTGATCTCGAAGAGATCAGCGCCGGGAAATTCGACATAGTCGATCTTGCCGTCTTCGCGCATCCGTAACGCCTCCGATGTTCCTAATTTGTTCTAAATCGGAAAACTCCGCCTGGCAATCAGGCCGGAACCGTGGTCACGGCCCGCAGAACGCTCGGATAGCCGGTGGCGCCCAACATGCGGCCGGTGACGCCATCGCGGGCCAACAGACGCCGCACCCGGGGCAGGTTCCAGCAGGGCACATGCATGAACATGTGATGCTCGCAGTGGTAATTGACATAGTAGGGCGCGATCAGCGCCCGCTCGATCAAGTTGGCGCTGGTGGTGCGGGCGTGGCGCAGGGGATCCGGCTCGTCCTTGGCGATCAGGGCGTGTTCGGCGATGTTCCGCATCCGCGTGATCAGCTGATACCAGGTTGCGCGGGGCGCAAGCCAGAGGGCGAACCAAGCCCAGGGATAGCCGGCGGCGGTGAAGCCGGCGATGGCGACGCCGTTGACGATCAGCCAGCGGCGTTGGCGGCCGGCCTCATCGGCTAGGATCGGCCAGACAGGCTGGCCGGCCTCGCGCGACGTCAGCCGGGCGGTGAAGCGGCCGAACCGTTCCTTGAACCAGGTCTGGCCGGTCAGGTCGCGGACCACCTTGCGGCGAAACGACTCCCGGGTGATCGGGAACGGCGCCGAGAGAACGAGATCGGGATCCTCCGCCTGCTGGGCGAACTTGTGGTGCTGGAGGTGATAGGCCCGGTAGCGCGCGACACCCCCGCTGCACAGCCATTCGCCCACCCAGTCGTTGATTTTCAGGTTCGGATGCAGAGCGCCATGGGCGGCGTCGTGCTGCAGTATGGCCAGGCCCAGTTGCCGGGCGCCGATGATCACCACCGCTAGCGGTATCGTCACCGGCCAGACGATGGCCACGGCGGTCGCCGCCCCGATTACCGCCCAGGCGTGGGCGACCAGGGCCAGGCCCTTCCACGAGGAGCGCGCGGCCAGCGGGGCCCATTGGTCAGCGGTGAAGAAATCCCTGGGATTGACGCGGGCGGCGACGGACATGGGGCGGGAATAGCATATTCGCCCGATATGATTCAGTCCCCTCCTCCGCCCACGATCTCCTGCACCTGTTCCGCCGTTACACCCATGATCGTGGCGAAAGGCGAGCCGGAGGCCGGGTCCCAGGCGTGGCGGCCGCCGACGGTGATGGCGCCGTCGACCACGATGTGGGTGCCACTGACAAAAGCCGAATCGTCGCTGGCCAGATAGAGGGCGGCGGCGGCGATATCGGCGGGCATGCCGGCCTTGGGCACCGGTTGCACCCCCGCCGCGCGCTCGGCCACCATGGCGGCCATCTGGTCGGCGGCGTCGCGGGGCAGGCCCAGCGCCGTGCCGAAGATCGAGGTGGTATCAGGCCAGGACAGATGGCGTTGACCCTGATGTTCTGAGGCGACAGCTCGGCCGCGGCGCATTTGGTCATGTGGATCACCGCGCCCTTGGCGGTGGAATAGGCCAGCGGACCCCAGCCGGCCTGCAGGCCGGCGATCGAGGCGGTGTTGATGATCGAGCCGCCACCCCGCGCCCGCATCAGTGGCAGCGCGTGCTTCATGCCCAGCGCCGGGCCTCGCACCAGCAATGCGAAGGTGGCGTCCCAGCCCTCGGCGGTCATCGCCTCCACCCCGCCGGACAGGCCCGCATGGCCGGCGTTATTGAACAGGATGTCGAGCCCGCCGAACGCGCTGGCCGCGAGAGCGCAGGCGGCCTCGATATCGGCCTCCGACGTCACATCGCAGCGAACATAGCGCAAGGTGTCGGGGAAGCGCTTCTCAAGCATCGCGCCCTTGTCGTCCTGCACGTCGGCGGCCACCACCAGGGCCCCTTCGCCCAGGAACAGCTCGACGGTCCCCAGCCCGATGCCCGAGCATCCCCCGGTGATCAGCGCAACCTTGCCCTCCAGGCGTCCGGCCATGACGGTGTTTCCTCTTGTTGTTGTTTATCGAAGCGTCGCGAGCGGTCCGCGGCGCTTAGTCCATGGTCACGACCACCTTGCCCAAGGCCCGGCGGCTGGCCAGATGGGCGATGGCCTCGCCGGCGCGGGCCAGAGGGTAGGTCTCGGAGATATAGGGCTTGATCTTGCCGGCGGCGTGGAGGTCCATCAGTTCCTTGACGTTCTGCTGGTGCGCGGCCGGATCGCGGGCCACCGCCGCGCCCCAGAACACCCCGGCCACGTCGCAGCTCTTCAGCAGGGTCAGGTTCAGCGGCAGTTTCGGAATGCCCGCAGGAAATCCCACCACCAGGAAGCGACCTTCCCAGGCGATGGAACGCAGGGAGGCTTCGGCATAGTCACCGCCCACGCCGTCATAGATCACATCGGCCCCAGCCGGGCCGCAGGCCTCCTTGAACAGGTTGGCCAGCGCCTTCTGACCGTCGCGATCAAACGGGCCGGGCGGATAGACCATGCCGGAATCTGCCCCGAGCTTGAGGCAAAGGTCGATCTTCTCCTGGGACGAAGCCGCGGCGATCACCTTGGCGCCCATGGCCTTGCCCAGCTCCACGGCCGCGAGGCCGACGCCGCCGGCCGCGCCAAGCACCAGCAGGGTCTGGCCGGGCTTGAGGAAACCGCGATCCTTCAACGCGTAGTAGGAGGTGCCGTAGGTCATGAGGAAGGCAGCCGCCTCGTCGAAGGGCATCGAGTCGGGGATCTTCACCAGGCGGGAGCTTTCCACCGCCATTTCCTCGACCATGCCGCCCGAGCCGGTGTTGGCCAGCACCCGGTCGCCGACTTTCACCTGGGTGACGCCTTCGCCCACTTCCTTGACCACGCCGGAGATTTCGCTGCCGGGCGCGAATGGGCGCGGCGGCTTGAACTGATAGCGATCCTCGATGATCAGCACGTCGGGGTAGTTGACCCCGCAGGCTTTGACCGACACCACCACCCAGCCGGGCTTGGCCACTGGACTGGCGATATCCTCAAGCACCAGGGTGTCGGGGCCGCCGACCGCCTTACTAAGCAGAGCCTTCATCGCTTCCTCGTATTTTTGTCTTTTGGGGATTTCATGTTTTTCGCGGCGGACGCTATCCGATGGTTCCAGGCGGCGAAAGCCCCAACCCTCCAGGAGTCCCGATGACCGATAAACCCGTCGCGATGGTGATCCACGGGGGCGCCGGCCCGTTGCGGGGCGGGGATTACACCCGCGAGGTCGCCCACATGCGCGCGCTGATCGAGGCGGGCCGTGATCGGCTGGCCACCGGCGCGGCGGCTCTGGACGTGGTGGTCGAAACCATCGCCGCCCTGGAGGGCTCGGGTCTGTATGTGGCCGGGCGCGGCGCTTCGCCGAGCAGCGATGGCCGATATGAGCTGGATGCCAGCCTGATGCATGGCCCAAGCCGGCGGGCCGGCGCCGTCGCGGCCCTGCTGGGCTACGCTTCTCCGATCGCCGCGGCCCGGGCGGTGATGGAAGACACGCATCATGTGATGCTGGCCGGCCAGGGCGCGGCGGATTTCGCCCATCGCCAGGGGTTGCAAACTATCGAAGACCCCTCGGCCTGGTTCACCCACGCCGGGCGCGGGGCCCACCGGTCGCCGGCCGAGCTGGCCACGGGAACCGTGGGTTGCCTGGCCCTCGACCGGTTTGGCGCCCTGGCGGCCGGAACTTCCACCGGCGGGGTGTTCGGCAAACTGGCCGGGCGGGTCGGAGACAGCCCAATCCCGGGCGCGGGGGTGTGGGCCGACGATACGGTCGCCGTCTCCTGCACCGGCGCCGGGGAGATGTTCATTCGCGCCGCCGTCGCCGTCCAGCTGGCCCATCGAATGCGCTTCGGCGGCGAAGCCCTGGGCGCCGCGGCCGACGCCGCCCTGGCCGAAGTGGCGGTGTTGGGCGGCGAAGGCGGCCTGATCGCGCTGACGATCACAGGCGAAATCGTCATGCCCTTCAATTCAACCGGCATGAAGCGGGCGGCGCTATATCCCGATGGCAGGATGGTCTCGACGGTGTTTTAGCGGTCGCGGCGCGAGTGTTCACGACGTCCAGCAGGCCGACGAAATCCTCATCCGGCCAAGCCGCGAAGAAGGCGACCCCCGCTCCGCGCGTTTGTCGGCTTCGTCAATCTGCTACCCACTGTGCTACCGACGCTTGACACCAAAATCCCCCGTGAGGCCGCATGATTGTCGAGACCGTTTCCAGCCAGCGCTGCCATGGCGGCGTACAGAGCTTTCATCGGCATGCGAGCGTCGAAACCGGGACGCCGATGCAGTTCGCGGTGTTCACGCCACCGGGCGATGGACCACACCCAGTGGTCTGGTTTTTGGCCGGCCTGACCTGCACCGAGGAGAACTTCGCGGTGAAGGCCGGAGCGCAAGCCGCCGCGGCCCGGCTTGGGCTGATGCTGATTGCCCCGGACACAAGTCCCCGCGGGAAGGGCGTCGCCGACGATCCGGCCTACGACATGGGCCAGGGCGCCGGGTTTTATGTCGATGCCACCGAGGCGCCCTGGGCGCCGCATTTTCGCATGCGAAGTTATATCGAGCGCGAATTGCCGGCCTTGATCGGCGCCCACTTTCCGGCCGACATGGGTCGCCAGGGCATCATGGGCCATTCGATGGGCGGCCACGGCGCCCTGACCATCGCCCTGCGCAACCCCAGCCGTTTCGCCGCCGTCTCGGCCTTTGCGCCGATCGTCTCGCCGATCAACTGCCCGTGGGGCGAAAAGGCCCTTGGCGGCTATCTCGGCGAGGATCGCGCGGCCTGGCGCGCCTACGACGCTTGCGCCCTGATCGACGACGGTGCGCGGGTGGCGGACATATTGGTCGACCAGGGGGAGGCCGACAATTTCCTGGAAAACCAGCTGAAACCCCAGCTTCTTGAGACCGCCTGCGCGAAGACGGCTATTTCGCTCACCCTGCGTCGCCAGCCTGGCTACGACCACTCCTATTGGTTCATCCAGAGCTTTATCGGCGACCATCTGCGCTGGCACGCGGAGCGTCTGGTAAGCCCGAGTTGATTTGACAGGCCCGATACTCAGGCCACCTCTTGTGCACATGGCGAACAAGCCAAGCGGAGGCGGTATCATGGCGCTCAGTTCCAATCAGCTCGAGCGGCTGGCGTTGCACAGTGCGTTCGGCCTGCATCTGGTCGCCAAATGGATGGCCACCCGTTCGGACGTGGATCCCGAGATTCGCGACCGTCTGGCCGCACACCTGGAGGCCATCGACGGCGTGCTGGTCAAAAACGGCCACGACTGGATACGCGACGAGATCGAGGCGACGGAAGACGCGCTGCACACCTAGACGGTTTTCGCGCTATAGGTCCGGTGAACTCCAACTCACCGAAGACCTGACCCTTGACTGTCACCCTCGACATTACCCGCGCCAAACCCACAGCCGCGACGCCGCCGAACCTCGGCGGCCTGACCCGCGCCCAGATTTCAGAGGCTCTGGTGGAGAGCGGCGTCGCCAGCCCGACTCAGGCGAAGATGCGGGCCGGCCAGATCTGGGGTTGGGTGCAGCATCACGGACTGACCTCGTTCGAAGGCATGAGCAATATCGCCAAGGAGACCCGCGCGGCCCTGGCGGAGAGATTCACCCTCGCACGGCCCCAGATCACCGAGCGCCAGCAGAGCGTCGACGGTACCATCAAGTGGCTGATCCGCTTCGCCCCCGGCGTCGAGGCCGAGACGGTGTTCAGTCCCGACGTGGGCGGCGGCAATGGCGCCTTGTGCGTTTCCAGCCAGGTGGGCTGTACGCTGAACTGCACCTTCTGCCACACCGGCACCCAGGCTCTGGTGCGCAACCTCACCGCCGCGGAGATCGTCGCCCAGGTGCAGGTGGCCCGCGACGACCTGGGCGAATGGCGGACCGGGCCGGGCGAGCGGCGACTGACCAATGTCGTGTTCATGGGCATGGGCGAGCCGCTGTATAATCTGGACGGCGTGGCCACGGCGCTGGACATCTTTTCCGACGACCAGGGCATCGCCATTTCGCGCCGCCGGGTGACTGTTTCCACCTCTGGCGTCGTGCCCAAGCTCAACGAACTGGGGACCCGCACCGGCGCGATGCTGGCCATCTCGCTGCACGCGGTCACCGACGAGTTGCGCGATGTGCTGGTGCCGATCAACAAGGCCTATCCGATCGCCGAGCTGCTGGCGGCCATCCGCGCCTATCCCGGCCTCTCCAACGCCAAGCGGGTAACGTTCGAATATGTGATGCTGAAAGGCGTCAACGACAGCCCGGCCGAGGCCCGGGCGCTGGTCAAGCTGCTGGCCGGCATTCCGGCCAAGATCAATCTGATCCCGTTCAACCCCTGGCCGGGCAGCCCCTATGAATGCTCCAGCGGCAATCGCATCCACGCCTTCGCCGACATCGTCAACGCCGCCGGCTACGCCTCGCCCATCCGCACGCCCCGCGGACGCGACATCCTGGCAGCTTGCGGGCAGCTCAAGTCGGAGAGCCAGAAAATGAGAGCCAGCGCATTGCGCAATATCGAAATTCCGGACTGAGACGCCGCGCCATTGTGCCTTGGCGGTTTCGCTGGGCTATCGCGCCCCGCCCGAGCGGATTATCGGCGATCTGAACAATTTCACCGAGACCTGTCTGGCGGGAGGATTACGGTGTAATCGCCGGGTCCGGGATTGTAGGAACCATGACTGCATATCGGGGAGGCGAAGGCGGCGTTGCAGTCGACGCCGTCACAACTGAACGTGGACCATCATCCGCTTGGCTACAGGCCAATGGCCTGGGCGCCGCCTGCGGCCATGACAACCAACAAAGCGAAAACACCAGCAACAATTGCTGCACTCATGTTCAACCCTTTTTTGATCAGGGCGTTGTCCGGCATGAATATTTGATAATTGTTTGTCTTCGCCCGAAAAGGTTAATCCTGACTTGGATTTTGCCCCAAGTGGGCGGTCGTGGCCTCCAAGGCTTCGACCAGCGAGACCCGCTCCAGCCGCACCCCCTCGGGCAGGCCGGTGAACAAGCGCGTCGGCGCCGCGGCGTCGAGCATGACGAACACGCCCTTGTCGTCGGCTCGGCGGATCAACCGCCCGAAGGCCTGGGAGATGCGGCCCCGAGCCTGGGCGTCGTCGTAACCCTTGCCCCCGAACCGG
>JAYTXV010000003.1:0-4463 GCA_043742805.1 Caulobacteraceae bacterium
AAAGCCGGCGCCCAGGGCGAGCTCTGCGGTCTCCTGGCCATTCGCGCCGCGCACGAGGCGAAGGCGGCGCGGGACGGAGAAGCGGACGCCCGCCGTGTGGTGCTGGTTCCTACCTCGGCCCACGGCACCAATCCGGCCACCGCCGCCCAGGCCGGATACCAGGTGCGCGAGATCGGCCAGACACCCGATGGTCACGTCGACCTGGCCGATCTCGCGGCCAACCTCGGTCCCGACGTGGCGGCGGTGATGGTCACCAACCCTAATACCTGCGGGCTGTTCGAGCGCGATATCCTGGAAATCTCGCGTCTAACCCACGCGGCGGGGGCCTATTTCTACTGCGACGGGGCGAACTTCAACGCCATCGTCGGGCGGGTCCGACCGGCCGATCTGGGCGTCGACGCCATGCACATCAACCTGCACAAAACCTTCTCCACGCCACACGGCGGTGGGGGGCCGGGCGCGGGGCCAGTGGTGCTCAGCGCCGCCCTGGCCCCATTCGCGCCAATTCCCTGGGTGGTTCATGACGGTGAAACCCTACGGCTTGAGGAGCATGCCCAAGGCGGTCCGGCGTTCGGCCGGATGTGCGCGTTCCATGGCCAGATGGGCATGTACGTCCGGGCCCTGGCCTATATGATGAGCCACGGAGCCGACGGGCTTCGTCAGGTGGCGGAGGACGCCGTCCTCAACGCCAACTACATCAAGGCCCGCCTGTCGGGGGTGATGAGCGCCGCCTTCCCGGACGGGCCGTGTATGCACGAGGTGTTGTTCGACGATTCCTGGCTGGACGGTACGGGGGTCACCACCCTCGACTTCGCCAAGGCGATGATCGACGCGGGATTCCATCCCATGACGATGTATTTCCCCCTGGTGGTACACGGCGCCATGCTGATCGAACCCACCGAAACCGAGTCGCGCCGAGAGTTGGACCGGTTCTGCGACACCCTGCTGGTACTGGCCGCCGCGGCCAAGGCGGGCGAAGTCGAGATGTTTAAAGGCGCCCCGTTCCACGCGCCGCTGCGGCGCCTTGATGAGACCCTGGCCGCGCGCAGACCGCGCCTGAGGTGGACCGCGCCGACGGCTTGAAACCGGGTTTGACCTATGGCTGAAATACCACTGTCGAATCGTTCGTATCGACTGTGCGTTTGGCCACTATCGCCGGGCGGATTCTGGGCCATATGAAAGGCTTGTCGCGGCCGCCCTCAGTTCGGGGGCCGGCGCGAAAAGCCCGCGATCATGTCCTTGTTCAGCGTACGCCCACCTAGCCTGGTCCGCCCGCCGATGTCTCGCCAGCGTCGGTGGAGCCGCTTGGCGATCGAGGCCGCCGGATGGGTGCTGATCGGCTTCGGGCTGGTGGGAGCGGTCCTGCCCCTGCACCTGGGTATTCCGGTGCTGCTTCTGGGGCTGATCATCGTGTTGCGTACTTCCAGACAGGCGCGTCGCCGGTTCATCGGCCTGCAGCGCCGCCACCCGCGCTTTGTCTTCCCGATCCGCCGCCTGCTGCGCCGCGACCCCGAGGTGTTCCCGGTGGCTTGGCAGCAGCTGCTGCGCACCGAACGTTTTTTCTTGCCTGCGGGTTGGCGGTTTGCGCGGCCTATCAGGCGGCGGTTTTTTATCCGGCGTCGACGAGTCTAAAACTTCGGCATTCCCGGCATCCCCGCCAGGGGGCCGGCGACTTCGCGCATGACTTCGGTCTGCTTCGCCTCGAGTTTTCGCCGGGCATCGGCGTGGGCGGCGATGATCAGGTCGGCGACGATCTCGCCCTCTCCCGGAACCATCAGGTTCGGGTCCAGGGTCAGGCGGGCCAGGGCGCCTTCACCGGTCAGGGTCAGGCGCACCATATCGCCACCGGAAACGCCCTCGACCTCGGTCCGCGCCAGTTCCGCCTGGGCGGCCTGCAGTTTCACCTGCATGGCCTGAGCCTGCTTCATCAGCTCAGTGAGATCCTTCATCGTCGGTCAGTCCTCATCATTTTTGCCCTCATCGCTTTGTTCATCCTCGCTTGGCGCCGCGTCCAACAGCGTCGGATGGCGGACTTCCAGAATCTCCGTTCCGGGAAACGCCGATAGCACCGCGCGCACGAAGGGTTCGGCCATGACCGCCTGCTGGGCCAGCACCGAGGCGCGCTTCTGGCGCTCTGCTAGGGTCTCGGCTCCACCGCCGCCGTCGCAGGCTACCAGCCACGCCTGGCCGGTCCATTCCTTCAGCCGGCCTACGAGGCGTTGCGAAAGGTTCGACGGCGCGCCCGGACCGGCCTCGAAAGCTATCGCGCCGGTGCGGAAGCTGATCGGCCGCACGAAGCGTTCCAGGTCGATCCTCAGGCTGACATCGCGCTTCTCGTCGGCCAGGCGAACCAGGTCGTCAAATGATTGGGGGTGGGCGAAGCCGTCGGCGCGCGCGTGGATCGCCATCTGGGGGGCCGTCTGGGGCGCCGTCCGCGCCATCTGCGCTCCGCCGCCCCCTCTCGGACCACCTTGTGAGCCGGCCGGCGCGCTTAGCGCCGTGACCCCCTCCTCGCGCAGCACGCGAAGGGCGTCTTCCGGCCCCGGCAGGTCGGCGGCATAGGCCAGGCGGATCAGCGCCATGTCCACTGCCGCGGCCGGGTCGGGGGCGCGGCGAACCTCTTCGAGGCCCTTCATCAGCATCTGCCAGACCCGGCTGAGGGTCCCCGGCGAGATCGACGATCCCAGGGCCGCCAGCCGGGCGGTCTGGTCCTTGGGCAGGGTCAAGGCGTCCACCCCGACGGTCTTGGCGATCAGAGCTCCGTGGGCGTGTTCCAGCAGGTCCAGCATCACCGTGGCCGGATCTGCGCCGACCGCATACAATCGGCGGAATGTCTCGATCGCCGCCGCCGCCTCGCCGCGGACGGCCGCCTCGAACAGGGCAATGGTCTGGGCGCGGTCGGCGAGGCCCAGCATGTCGCGGACCACGGCGCCGCTGACGCTTTGGCCGTCCATGGCCTGGACCATCGCCTGGTCCAAAAGGGATTGAGCATCGCGCACCGACCCTTCCGCCGCTCGGGCGATCAGGGTCAGGGCCTCCGGTTCGATCCTGGCGCCCTCGGCCGCCGCGATCACGGCCAGGCTGGCGATCAGTACATCCGGCTCGACCCGCCTTAGATCGAACCGCTGGCACCGCGACAGGATGGTCACCGGCACCTTGCGGATCTCGGTGGTGGCGAAGATGAACTTGGCGTGCGGCGGCGGCTCTTCCAGGGTCTTCAGCAGGGCGTTGAAGGCCTGGGTCGACAGCATGTGCACTTCGTCGATGATATAGACCTTGTAGCGCGCCTCGGCCGGGGCGTAGCGTACGCCGTCGAGGAGTTCGCGCATCTCGTCGACCTTGGAGCGGCTGGCGGCGTCCAGTTCGAGCACGTCCAGGTGCCTGCCCTCGACGATCGCCGCGCAATGGCGGCCCTCGACGGCCAAGTCGGCGACGCTGGGCGCGTGAACCGTGTCGCTCTCATAGTTGAGGGCCCGGGCCAGCAGGCGCGCCGTAGTGGTCTTGCCTACGCCGCGCACGCCCGTCAGCATGAAGGCGTGCGCGATACGGCCGGTGGCGAAAGCGTTGGTCAGAGTCCTGACCATGCCTTCTTGACCGATCAGGTCCCGGAAGTTCTGCGGCCGGTATTTTCGCGCGATGACGGTGTAGGGCGCCGATGGTGGCAACGTGGACGCGGGGTTCGGGGCGCCGAACATATCGGCCGTGGCCTCGTCGCGATCGGTGGGTTCACTGTCGAGCGCGGAGTCGAGATCGGTCATCGGGCCTGAGGGCTAAATGCAGCCAGCGGAAGCGGAAACAGGTGGAGACCGGCGGACGACCCGAAGACGATTTCGTTACGGCTGCTTCCTTCCGGACCTGACCGGGTTGGCGAGGCCTCCGCCCATCGCCGATCTCCGTCACCTATATCGCGTGGCGGGGGGCTGGGCGCAAGCGTCCGTCAGACGATTGACCGCGGCGTCCCGACGCAAAGCAGGCATGACGAACGAGGCTTGGCGCCCTAGAGACGAGCCATGACCCTGCAAGCCTTCACCAACATCTTCGCCGGCAACCCGCTGGATCGTGTCAGTGAGCATCGCGCCGATGCCGAATGGATCGCCGGCCAATTGGCGGCGCCTGACGCCTTGGGGCTGGCGCTGTGGAACGGCAAGCCCCTGGTGGAGACGGCGAAGGCGGGGGGGACCCAGATCGCTTATATTCCCGCCGGCATGGCCAAGGAACTGGCCGGCGGGCCGGAAAAACTGCTGTTCATGGGTCTCTGGCAGGGCGTGGCGGTATTCGCCGTCGATCTGGATGGCCGTGCCGACCCGGCCGATGGCGCCCTGGATGGGTTGGGTCGGTTCGAGGACCTGCGCGTGATCGCCATGACCATGCCAGGCACTGAAGCGGCGATCGTGGCCACCGCCAAATCGATGTTCGAGTGGCGCCGCAAGCACCGCTTTTGCTCCGCCTGCGGGCAGCCCTCG
>JAYTXV010000004.1:0-4340 GCA_043742805.1 Caulobacteraceae bacterium
AACGTCAACATCTGGACGCCGGACCCGGGCGAGGGCGGACCCAGGCCCTCGGGCCTGCCGGTGATGGTGTTCATCCACGGCGGCGCTTTTGTCGCAGGCGGCAACCACGCCACCGTGCAGGACGGGACGGGCTTCGCTCGCTCCGGCGTGGTCTGCATGACCATTACCTATCGGATGGGGATCGAGGGGTTCTTGCCGATCCCTGGCGCCCCGACCAACCTTGGCCTGCGGGACATACTGGCCGCTCTGGCCTGGGTGCGGGACAATGCCACGGCTTTTGGCGGCGATCCGGGGAATGTCACCGTATTCGGCGAGTCGGCCGGGGCCATGGCGGTGGCTGATCTGCTGGCCTCGCCCCTAGCCAAGGGCCTGTTTCACCGGGCGATCATCCAGAGCGGCCACGGGTCGATGGTCCGACCCATAGCGCTGGCCCAGCGTCTCACGCGCAAGATCGCCAAGATCCTCAACACCACGCCCAACCTCGCGGGTTTTCTCGCCCGCACCGTTCCGGAGTGCCTCGCAGCGGTGGAAAAGGTGCAGCAACCCACCACCCGCATCGACCTGCGCAACGCCGAAAAGCGCGACCCCGCCTTTGGTCTCAGCAAATTCATGCCGGTGCATGGCGACGACGTGCTGCCCCTGCTTCCGTTGTTGGCCCTGGACCAGGGCTCGGGCCGCGAAGTCGACGTGCTGATCGGCGCCAATGCCGAAGAGATGAACCTGTATTTCGCCCCAACCAGGGCCCTGGACAAGATTTCGGGGTTCATGGCTTGGCTGATGCTCCGCGGCTCCGAGCCCCGGGCAAGTGAGATGTTGAAGGCCTACGGTATGGGCAAGGCGCGCAAGCCGGGCGATGCCCTGACCCACGCCATGCACGATCTGGTGTTCCGCCTGCCGGCCCGCGCCTTCGCCGCCGCCCACAAAGGGCGGACGCATTTGTATGAGTTCGAGTGGCGCTCTCCGGCTTTCGGCGGTCGCCTGGGCGCCTGTCACGCTCTGGAAATTGCTTTTGTGTTCAACACCCTGGACTGCTGCGATGGCCCCGGGGGACTTGTCGGCGAAAACCCGCCTCAGCCGCTGGCCGACCGCATCCACAAGATCTGGGTGGATTTCGCCGCCTCGGGCGTCCTTCCCTGGCCGGAGTACGACGCGGAGACCCGGCAGGTTTACCAGCTGGAAGCCGGCCAGGCGGTCCGCGACCCGGTGATGCCGGCCGAACGCTTGCTAAAGACGCCATAGACGCCGCCATCGGCCTGATGTCTTCAACGGGTCAGCACACCGATAGCGCCCCGCTCGGCCGGCGTGGCCGCCGCCGAAATCCGCCCCAGCTTGACGACCCGGCCATCCCGGATACCGACGTCGGCCCGATACCTGGGCAGTCGCGTGCCGTCTACGACCGTCCCGCCACGAACGATGATGTCGTAGCCCATCGACGTTTCCTCTGCCCGGCCGACCACGCGGTGTTCCGCGACCGACAGGGCCGCGTCCGCGCGCGCGTCTCGGTGGATTTTGCCAAGGCGTTCGGCTGCTATCTCGCCGTGCCGCTGGGTGAGGCCAGCCCGAGGGCGGGGCGGGGTGTCTTCTGGGTCTTCTTGACAAAAGCATGCACCACGACAGCTCGATGGCCGACCGCAGTGACCTAGGTGGCTCTGGCTATTCCATCCCGTACGCCAAACCGCATCTCCTAGAGTTTGCCCTGGAGATGCCTGACGTGGGCCTGGCCAATCCGTTCCAAGCCTACCGCTCCAATCCGCTCAGCCAAGCGTAAGAAAGACGCCTGCATGTTGTTTGGTGGCGCGGCGATCTTCGCATCAAGGATCGCTCCCAGGGTTTCAACCGTCCAAGTCATGAGGCGCCCAAAGTTGCGAGAGCCGGCCAATTAAGGCTGATCATCTAACTGATTATGACATCCTTGCTATATCTTTGACCTAAGTCGTCGCCTTGTCGGTTAACCACCCCGGGTTTACCGGAAGTTTGGACTCTTGAGAAAGTGAAGCGATGACGAACAAATTCTCATCGGAAGTGCAAGAGTCCGCTGTTCGGATGTGGGCGTTCCGGCTGGCCCCAGGGGCCGACCTCAGGCGGGAGCTGGCGAGCTTTGTGGCCGCCAACGGCCTGCGGGCGGCGTTCGTCGCCACCTGCGTGGGCAGTCTGGCGCGGGCGCGGCTGCGCCTGCCCTCGGCGATGGGCGAGGCCAGCGAGGTGATCTCCCTGGACGAACCAATGGAGATCGTCTCGCTGGCAGGCGCCCTGTCGCCGGACGGCCCTCATCTGCACATCGCCCTTTCCCGGCGCAACGGCCAGTGTGTCGGCGGCCATCTCGTCGACGGCTGCATCGTCCACACCACGGCCGAGATCGTGCTCGGCGAACTGACCGACCTGGCATTTCGCCGGGTGGCGGACTCCGAGACCGGCTATAACGAACTCAGCGTCGTTCGCCGGGATCGCCCAGGATAAGGCCGCCATCGCGCGTCGACATCGTTGAAATCATCGATTACATTGCTATCGTTATGCAGACCGCCGCTCATTCCGCATCGATAACCATTCGCAACCTTGATCCGGCCATCAAGGAGCGTCTCCGCGTCCGTGCCGCGCAGCAAGGGCATTCGATGGAAGCCGAGGCGCGCAGCATCCTGCAAACCGCACTGGCGCCCTCGAGCGAACCAGCGCCACGCCATCTTTACGATCGCGTGCGGTCGCGCTTCGCGCCGTTGGGCGGTGTCGATCTCCAACTGCCCCCGCGAGCGCCGGCCCGTGAGCCGCCCCGCTCCGACTGATGCTGCTGCTCGACACCAATATCCTGTCCGCCATGATCGCTGCCGAGCCGGTGCGAGAAGTGAGGGACTGGATTATCGATCAACCGTCGGAAAAGCTGTTCACCGCCGCTGTCTGTCAGGCGGAAATCCTGTCCGGCATTGCGATCCTGCCGACAGGCCGTCGGCGCGCCGGCCTCGAGGAGGCTGTGCGCGCGATGTTTGCCGACGATTTTCAGGGCCGCGTCCTGCCCTTCGACACCGAGGCCGCCGGCGCCTATGCCGACCAGTTCGCCGCCCGCCAAAGGGCCGGCCGTCCGGTCGCGACCATCGACCTCATTCTCGCCTCGATCGCGAGCGCGCGGAGGGCCACGATCGTCACCCGCAATGTCGCCGACTTCGAGGGAGTCGGCCTGACGATCATCAACCCATGGAATGACTAAGCCCGCCCGACCACGATCTACGCCGCCGCGCCCTCGGCGAACATCGCCTCGATCTGTGCTTCGCCGTAGCCGGCCGCCGTCAGCACCTCGCGGGTGTGCTGGCCCAGCCCCGGAGCGGGCGGGCGGACACCGGGCGCCTCGCCGGGGAAAACCGCCGGCGCGGCGGGGGCGCGGTAGGTTCCACCCTGGCCGTCGTCGATCTCCACCCAGGCTCCCGCCGCCGCGACCTGCGGGTCGGCGGCCACCTCGGCGGGCGTCTGCAGCGGCGCCCACACCAGGTCGGCCGCGTCCAGCCGGCGCGCGATCTCTGCAAAGGGCAGGGTGGCGAAGGCCGCCTCCAGCTCGGCGCACAGCTCCCGGGCGTTGGCGCGGCGGGCCTGGCCCCCGGCGAAGCGGGGATCAGCCGTCAGGTCTTCCCGGCCCGCGACCGCGCAGAACTTCTCCCATCCGCCCGAGCCGCCCCGCGGATTGTGCACGAACCAGCGGCCTTCGCTGCTGCGATAGAAGTTGGCGATGGCGTTCATCGGATTGTCGCGGGTGCGCATCGAAGCCAGCCGGCCGAGTTTCAGCTGCACGGCGAGGTCCGAGCCCATCACATAGACGCCCGAGGCCAGCAGCGAAGTCTGCACCATCCGCCCCTCGCCGGTCTTCTCGCGCGCCCAGAGCGCCGCCATGATCGCCGACACGGTGGCCAGCGAGGTGGTGTGGTCGCCGACCCCCGAGCGCAGCATGAACGGCTCCACGCCCTTGGGCGTGGTCATCGCCGAGACACCCGCGCGGCCCCAGAAGGCGGTGACGTCGAAGCCGGGCAGGTGGGCGTCCGGCCCCTCGAGCCCGTAGCCGGTGATCACGCCATAGACGAGACGCGGGTTGGCCGCGCGCAGGGTCGCGTCGTCCAGGCCGTATTTCCTCAGCGACACCGGCCGGGTGTTGGTCAGGAACACGTCCGCCGTTTCCGCCAGCTTCGCCAGCGCGTCGCGGCCGGCGGTCTTGGTGATGTCCAGCACGATCCCCCGCTTGCCGCGGTTGTCCATCTCGAAGGTCGGATTGGAGCCGATCTGCGTCTTCAGGTCGGCGAACACGTGGCGCATGGCGTCGCCGCCCGGCCGCTCCACCTTGACCACGTCCGCGCCCCAGTCCGCCA
>JAYTXV010000005.1:0-3552 GCA_043742805.1 Caulobacteraceae bacterium
CCGACCTCGCCGGCGGTGGCCATGTTCTGGGGTATCAGAACATCTATGCCGAAGGGCTTGCCATCGACGTGATCCTCTATCCAGCGAAGCTCCTGGCGAACGGAGTCCGGCGAGTGACCGGTGGCGCCCAGCACGCCGAACCCGCCCGCCCGGCTGACCGCCGCGACCACGTCCCGGCAGTGGCTGAAGGCCACCAACGGGAAGTCGACGCCGAGCATGTCACAGATAACTGATTTCATTGCACGTTCCCCTTAGCCGGCATCGTTCAGGGCCGTATCCTTGGCCCATTTGTAGTCGGCCTTGCCGTTGGCCGCGCGTTGGACGGTGTCGACCACAATCACCCGCCGGGGCATCTTGTAGCTGGCCAGCTTCTGGCGAGCGAAGGCCACCAAGTCGGCTTCGTTGATCTGATGTCCGGGGCGGGCGGAGACCACGGCTGTGACTCGCTCTCCGAACCGCTCATCGGGAACGCCGACCACCAGAGTGTCCCAGACGCTGTAATGGGCCTTCAGCGCCTCCTCGACCTCTTCGGGGAAGACTTTTTCGCCGCCGGTGTTGATACACACCGATCCCCGCCCGAGCAGAATCAGGGAACCATCGGCCGCCACCTTGGCGAAATCGCCCGGGAACGAATAGCGGTGGCCGCCGACCACCCGAAAGGTGCGGGCGCTCTTTTCCGGGTCCTTGAAATAGCCGATCGGAGCAAAGCCGCCGTTGGCGATCATGCCGATCTCGTCGGATCCCGGCTGGACCTCTTCGTCGCGATCATTGAACACCTTGGTGGTGAGGTTAGTCGCGAACCGGGCCGTCTCGCCCGGCGGCATGGCGCGGGACACGATCGAAGAGCCCATGCTGCCCTCGGTGGAGCCCATGGCGTCGAAGATGACTATGTCCGCCATTTCCAGGAAACCGCGCTTCACCTCGGTCGAAAACATCACGCCGGAGGAGATGATCTGCTTCAGCGACGACAGGTCGTGGGGCGTCCCCGCCGCCTCGGCCGCGCGCAGGGCCGCCAGCATCGGCTTGGCGAAGGCGTCGCCCACGATGGCCACCGAGGTGATCCGCTCCTTGGCGATCAGACGCCACAACGCGTCGGCATCGAAGTGTTCATTGCGGAAAGTGACGGCCGCCCCGCCCATGAAATGCGAAGTGAACACGCCCAGCCACAGGCCGGTGCCATGCATCAGCGGACAGGCGGGCAGGCTGATCGGCAGAGCTCCGGTGTCCTTCAGAGCCATGACCGCAGCCTTGAGCCCTTCCTCGGTGCGCGGCGCATCCGGCCCAAGACCCGCAGCCGCCAGGCCCAGCACGAAGTCACCCTGGCGGTACATCACGCCCTTGGGCATGCCGGTCGTACCACCGGTGTAAAGCATGTAGATATCGTCTTCGTCATAGTCTTGGCGCGGCAGACGGTCCGACCCTGCGATCACCGCTTCGAAGCCGATCGAACCCGGCAGATGCTCACCGGAACCGTCGTCGATCTGGATGAACAGTTTCAGCTTCGGAAGTTTTTCCCGGACGGCCGCCAAGCGTGGGGCGAACTGGGCGTCGAAAATGATCGCCTCGGCATCGGCGTTCTCCAGCAGATAAAGCAGCTCATGCTCGACATAGCGGTAGTTGACGTTCACCGGCACGGCCCGGGCCTTGAACACCCCGAAATGTCCCTCGAGGTATTCATTGGAATTGTAGCCGTAGAAACCGACCTTGGAGTCCGGGCCGACGCCGGCGGCGACCAGGGCCGAAGCGATCCTGGCGGCGCGATCCTCATAGTCGCCCCAGGTCCGCCTGACCTCGCCATTGACGATTGCGACCTCATCCGGGACCAGCGCGGCGATGTTTTCGAACAGATCGGCGAAGTGCCATTTCATGGTCGTTGTCTCCCTTTTGCCCCCCCCGGGATCGGGTTGAAGGCAGTGATGATCGACCGCCCTTGGGCATTGGGGGCCACCGTGACCATGGCGCCCAGAGGGTCGGCTTCGATCATTCGGCGAGCGATGGTGGGATCGGCTGGATCGGTCATGGCGACAAAACGCGGGCCGCCCTCGCCGAGGTGGCCGATAACCACCCCCACCGGCGCCTGGCCGCTATAGTCGACCGTATAGGTGTCGATCACGCCCTCCCCGTCGCCTGGCGCGATGACGGGTGCGGCCCATCCGTCCACCTCCATCTGCAGCGCCTTGCTATCGAAACCCCGCCACGGGGCCGGGCGCGCCGAATAGACCCCAACCGAATATTTCGACAGGAACCCGCCATTGGCCGCCACCAAACCCCGCCCGCCCGGATTGGCTCTTAGCCGCCGGATCATCGAGGCGATCGCGTGCATCGAATAGTTGTTCCCGGCTCCGCCGAAATACGGCAGGCCGCCGGTGACGGTCAGCGGGCGCGGATCGTCCGCCGCGATCCCCAGCCCATCGCGCGCGTTGAAAACGGCGATGGGGAAACAGCTGTAGAAATCAAACACATCGATTTGGTCCTGCGTGACGCCGGCGAGTTCGAGCGCCCGGCGAGCGGCCAGAACCGAGGCCGGGCCGGCAGACAGGTCGCCGCGTTCGATCGGCGTGCGCTCACGCGCATCCGCGCCGCCGTGAAGATAGATCATCCGCTGCTCGGAAACCCCCAGGGCGCGCGCCTTGCCAACCGAAGCGATCAGCACCGCCGCGCCTTGATTGGCCTGGTCCCGCGCCACCATCCGGCGAGGATAAGGATCGGAGGTCAGACGATTGGACGCTGTGACCGTTGCCAGGTCCTCGTCCGAATGGACCTCGCGGGACATTGCGTGGGGGTTGCCCGCCGCAACTTGTGTAAACGGCGCGAACAGCCGACCCATCTCCAGCGCATAGTCGGCACGCCCCAGACCCAGGCGAGCGCGCCGGGCGTTCTCGAACATCGCATAGACGCTGATCGGCGTGCGGGCGCCGTGCCGCGCGACGTCGGCGGTCAGCAGAGCCTCGCCAAAGCCCCGGTCCTCAAGCTCGCCGCCGACGGTTTCGGACCAGTCCCGCACCTCGCCCCGCGAGGTCAGATGGCGCACCGTGGAGATCGCTTCCGAGCCGCAGATCAGAGCCATGTCCAGCTCTCCGGCTCCGATCGCCTGCGCCAGTTCATTGACCAGATGCTGCGGCCCCTGCCCGCCCACCGGCTCCAGAATGGCCCGGGCCGGGTCGGCGCCGATCCGCCGGGCGATGGCGCGGGGGAAATTGTCGGCTCGTCCGAATGGAGCGACCGCTTTGGGTCCGGATACCTCGAACTGCCGGATCGCGGCGATGAACTGGATATGCGGCGCGAGCCCGGCGACACTCAGGGCATCTTCCAAAGCCGCCGTCGCCGCGCGGCCCGCCAGATCGGCCGGTGACAGGGCCTCATAGCCTTGCGCGTCGATCCGTTCCGACGCCTCGCCAACGCCAATGATTACCGGAGTATTGTCGTCCGTCACGCGCTTCCTCACCACCACTGGTTTTTTTACAGTGGCAACAATGAGGGGCGGGAGTCGAGAGTGACCTAGAGAGAGACAGGCGCTGACCCGTCCTTGAAGCCAACGCTGGCGTGATGGCC
>JAYTXV010000006.1:0-6157 GCA_043742805.1 Caulobacteraceae bacterium
GGAGCTGACGCGTCGGCGCGCACCGAACCGTGAACACGCCCTGAATGCGCTTCTGCCCGGTCCAGGCGCGGGCGGTATCCGTCCGTCGAGCCTTACCCGGCGCCGTGCTCACGCCGGAATCCGCACCGGCAGGGTCTCATAGCCCTTGACGAAGCTCGACCTGACCCGCCGGGGCTCGCCCATCACCTCGACGAAGTCCCAGCGCTTCAGAATCTCTTCCCAAACGATGCGCAGCTGCATCTCGGCCAGGCGATTGCCGACGCAGCGGTGGATGCCGAAGCCGAAGGAAAGATGTTGGCGGGGCCGCTCACGGTCGATGATGAAGGCGCCCGGGTTCTCGATCTCGGACTCGTCGCGATTGCCCGAGACATACCACATGATCACCTTGTCGCCTTTGCGGATGGTCTTACCGCCCAACTCATAGTCGGCCGTGGCGGTGCGGCGCATGTGAGCCAGCGGCGTCTGATAGCGGACGATCTCCGGCACCATATTGGGGATGACACCAGGGTTGTTGCGCAGCTTTTGGTACTGATCCGGGTTCTGGTTGAGGAACAGCAGGCCGCCGGTCAGGGAATTGCGGGTGGTGTCATTGCCACCGACGATCAGCAGGATGATGTTCCCCAGATATTCGTCGGGCGTCATGTTTCGGGTAGCGTCGCTGTGCGCCATCATCGAGATCAGGTCATTGCCGGGCTCGGCGTTCACCCGCTCGTTCCACAGGCCCAGAAACACCTCCAGACATTCCATCAGTTCCGCCTGACGCTCGTCCTCGGTCTCCACAAGGCCACCCTTCACCGGCATGCTGGTGGCCACGTCCGACCAGCGCGTCAGGCGGCGGCGCTGTTCGAAGGGAAAGTCGAACAGAGTGGCGAGCATCTGGGTGGTCAATTCGATCGACACCCGGTCAACCCAGTCGAAGGTCTCGCCTATGGGCAACCGGTCGAGTATCGCGGCGGCCCGCTCGCGGATGATCGGCTCCAGCTTGGCCAGGTTGTGCGGCGCGACGATAGGGCTGACCGCCTTGCGCTGAGCGTCGTGCTTGGGCGGGTCCATGGCGATGAAGCTCGGCCGACGCAGGTCGGGTCGCGCATCGCGTATGGTGATGCCGCCAAGCGCCGCCTCGGAGGAGAACACGGCATGGTTGGTGTCGACCGCCATGATGTCGTTGTATTTCGTCACTGACCAGTAGGGGCCGAACTCACTGTCGCGGCACCAGTGCACCGGCTCCTCGGCGCGCAGGCGTTCGAACCAGGGCCAGTGGGTGTCGGTCTGGAACAGCCCCGGATCTCCGACGTTGAAATCCGCCAGGGGTGTCGACCAAGCCAGATCACGGGCCGCCTTCTGGCGTTCGTCGGCGAGGATGGGATTGGAGCCGTCCGCCATGATCAGATATTCCCTGTTGTCGCCAGCGTACTATGCGGGGATGCGGACCGGCAAGGTCTCATAGCCCTTGACGAAGTTAGACCGCAGTCGGCGCGGTTCGTCCATGATTTCGATCCGCGGAAAGCGTTTGAGAATCTCCTCCCAGACGATGCGGAGTTGCATTTCCGCGAGACGATTGCCCATACAGCGATGGACACCGAAGCCGAAGGCGACCTGCTGGTGCAGGCGGGGCCGATCGACGATGGAGGCGCCCGGACTGTCGATCACGGTCTGGTCGCGCATGTGGGCGACAGGGCTCTGCCAGCGGATGATCTCGGGGACGGCATTTTCCAACAGGGCCAGTGGGTGTCGCGGATGAATAAACTGCGGTCGGCGACCTGGAATTCCTCCAGTGGCGTTGCATCGGCCTCCGCCCTGGCGGCCGCCAGACGCTCGTTCCGCGCCATATCCACCGCGCCATTGGCCATGGCCGTGTCTCCGCCCTAGTTTGATGTCACAATCGCTGCCGGATAGAAGGGCGAAAGGTCGAATACGCGACTAGCCCCGTTCCGACCCCTGAACTGGATTTTCATGCCCTTTCCATCGATGAACCCCGCCCTGGCGCGCGCCCTCACAGAACAGGGCTACGAAGAGCCGACTCCCGTCCAGGCGGCGGTGCTGGAAAAGGCGGCTACCGATCGGGATCTCCTGGTCTCCGCACAGACCGGATCGGGCAAGACCGTGGCCTACGGACTGGCGATGGCTTCGACCATCCTGGGCGAAGCGGAACGTCTGCCCCCGGCCGGCGCCCCCCAGGCGCTGGCCATCGCCCCGACGCGGGAACTGGCCCTTCAGGTCGCCCGGGAACTGGCCTGGCTCTATGGCCGCGCCGGCGCCCGCGTGGAAACCTGTGTCGGGGGGATGGATTCCCGGCGCGAGCAGCGCGCTCTCGCCTCCGGCGCCCAGATCGTGGTCGGCACCCCCGGCCGCCTGCGCGACCACCTCGAGCGTGGTCACCTCGACCTCAGCACCCTGGAAGTGGTGATCCTGGACGAAGCCGACGAGATGCTGGACCTCGGCTTCAAGGAAGACCTCGAATTCATCCTCGAGGCGATGCCCGCCGAACGCCGCACGCTGTTGTTCTCGGCCACCATCGCCCGGGACATCGCCGCCCTCGCCCATTCCTACCAGAAGGCCGCGGTGCGCATCGACACGGTGCGGTCGAACGAACCGCATGGCGACATCGAATATCGCGCCATCCGCGTGGCCCCCAACGAGATCGAGCTGGCGGTGGTCAATGTGCTGCGCTTCTTCGAGGCGCAGGGAACCCTGGTGTTCTGCGCCACCCGCGAAGCGGTTCGGCACCTCCACGCCGCCCTGCGCGAGCGCGGCTTCGACGCCGTGGCCCTGTCGGGTGAAATGAGCCAGCGGGAGCGCACCGACGCCCTCCAGGCCCTCCGCGACGGCCGCGCCCGGGTATGCGTGGCGACCGATGTGGCGGCTCGGGGTCTCGACCTGCCGGACCTGGGTCTGGTGATCCACGCCGACCTGCCGGCCAATCGCCAAGGCCTGCTACATCGCAGCGGACGCACCGGCAGAGCGGGCCGCAAAGGCATATCGGTGCTGCTCGCGCCCTACACCCGCCGACGCAGGGTGGAACAGCTTCTCGCCTCGGCGGGCGTCGACGCCACCTGGAGCGGGCCACCCAGCGCGGAAGAGATTCGCGCCGGCGACCAGGCCCGTCTGCTGGCCGACCCGATCCTGACCGAGACCGCCAACGACGAAGACCTCACCCTCGGGCGGTTATTGCTCGAGAAATCCACGCCCGAGGTCATCGCCGCCGCCCTGATCCGGCTGCATCGCGCCAAGCTGCCGGCGCCCGAGGATCTGTTCGATCCGGGCGAGCGCGGTGGCGGGGGGACCGGTCGTGATCGCGAGCGCGGCCCCGATCGCGGCGGTCGCCGTGACGACCGGGCCGGCGAAGATCGTCCAAGGCCCGAACGCGCGCCGCGCGAATCCTATGCGCGGTCCGACACCGACGGCGTGTGGTTCCGCATGGCGGTGGGCCGCAATAGCAACGCCGATCCCAAATGGCTGCTGCCGATGATCTGCCGACGCGGCCACGTGACCAAGAAAGATATCGGTCAGATCCGCATCTTCGACCGCGAAACCAAGTTCGAGATCACCCGCGAGGCAGCAGACCGCTTCAAGGCCGCCGTGGCCTCGGCCCCGAGCGAACCGATCCGGATCGAGGCGGCCGGCGCGCCGGGGTCGAAGGCTCACGCCGACGCGCCTCCCGCGGCGGCGCATGACGGCGGGGCGGACGAAACCCTCGTCCGCCGCCCCAAGGGTCCGCCGCGCAAGGGTCCCCTGCCGAAGAAGAAGTCGAACGACAGCCGGCGGTAGGGGTTGAAATCCGACACTTTGAGCCGGCTCTCCACCCCCCTTTCAGCTCTCGGAAGGGGGCCTTGGGCCTTGCCGACCAGCGGGCCTTTCGAAGGTCTTGGTTGGATGGCCATCTGGGCCAACCCGCGAGTGGACCCTGCCAACTATCAGGCACGTCCGCTAGCTTGGACGTTGCGGCCACGGATGGCTTTTCAGGACGTCCAGCGCCCGTTTCAATTGGAAGTCACCGCTGAATTCAGCGCTCGGCGGTGCCTCTGCCGGGCCTGAGTTGAGTGCTGGGGCCTTCCCACCTTCCGGACTCAGCGTGTTGGGAAGGTTCGCCTCCGAAAGGCGCCACGGAGGAGGCGTCGCCGCCTCCGCTATCGTCGCTGCGACCCTAACGTCCGGCTGTATCCCGATACCTTGGATCGCCCGTCCATTGGGGGTGTAGAATCGCGCCGTGGTAAATTTCAGTGCGCCGTCCGCTCCTGCGTGCAGCGGAATAACGGTTTGGATCGTGCCCACACCAAAACTTGTCATGCCGACCACCAGAGCCCGCCCCCGGTCCTGCAATGCGCCAGCTACAATCTCGGCGCCTGACGCGGTGCCGGCGTTTATAAGAACCACCAACGGACGGCCACCCAGCAAGTCACCGTAGGGAGGCGCCTCGAACCGCTCAACGTCGTGGGGATCGCGACCGCGTTCGGAAACGATATCCCCACCGTCCAAATAAATGCCAGCGACGCCGACCGCCTCAGTGAGACGTCCGCCAGGATTGTTCCGCAGATCCAGCACAAGCCCCTTCATCGCGGGGTTATGCGCTTCAAGATCGCGGAACGCCGTAGCGGCTGAAGCGGCCGCTCCGTCTTCGAATTGAGACGGCCGAAGATAACCATAGTCGCCCTCCATATGGGCTTTGGCGACGGGTGATTTGACGGTCTCGCGGATCATTCGAACATCGAAATCTGAGCTTCCCGGCCGTGCGATCCTAAGCGTTAATGGCTTTCCGACCTCCCCGCGCAGCATCGCTATAACGCCGCCGAGCTGCAATCCCACGCTAGTCCGTTCGTCAACCGCGATGATGTGATCTCCTGCTTGGAGACCAGCACGCCTGCCAGGAGCATCATCCACCACGCCAGCAATTCCGACGCCATGCTCGTCTTGGACCAACTCTAGGCCAACAGTGCCAATGGGTTTGCCCGTTGGATGGACCATGTCAGAAAAGGTGTGTGGATCGATATAGTCTGAATGATCGTCCAACGATCTCATCATGCCGCCGATGGCCCCCTCTATGAGGCGTCTGTCGTCAACTGGCGTCACATAGTTCTTTTCGACCGTCGCCAACGCATCGCCAAACAGCCGCAGGAGAGGAAAGACAGGGTTTTCGGCGGCTGCGGCGGGCTTGGTAAGATAAACCGCTGCCCCGAACCCCAGGGCAAACGTGGATATGCCCACCATGAGATACTTTCGCATGCCCCCTCCAAGATTTGTCGCGACGCCTTAATAGCATGCGGAAAAATATCGGCACACGTCACCACCACCAGGGCGTGCGCCCGAGCCTGAGCGCCAGACGGTGGACACGCCGACCAACTGCTCGCCGGGCGTTTTATCAGTTAACACACCGCCATGATCGGAAATTCCCAGAGTCAGTATCGGCTCGTTCATTGACGCCAGCCTTTGGTCCGACTCGGATGTTCGCGCGATCGGTCATCTGCCAGACATACTCAACTGCCACCGAGGTCAATTCTCGATGATGTCTTACAGCTAAGAACCCACCCTTCGCTCGACGGCCTCATCGACGGATTGCCGGGACTCAGGTAGCGGATTTGGACCATCAGGAACCGCCGTCGCCTCCGCGCAAAAGGCTATCGGAGCCCATGCGAGCGTGGCGCTCAGCTGACCAACTTCGCCGTGAAGGTGAAACCAAGCGCTTTGGCGACGCCCATGACCGTTGTTAGGCGAGGATCGCCCTCCTCGCTCAGGGATTTGTAAAGCGCTTCGCGGGCAACCCCCGCGTCCCGCGCCACATCGGTCATGCCGCGCGCACGGGCGATCACGCCCCGGGCCTGGGCGATGTAGGGGGCATGGCCGCTGGAAAGGGCGCCGTCTTCACGCTTCAAACCTCCAGTTCAGCAACCACTGCCTGGGCGCGCTTGCCTCAAGCCACTTCGCTACCCCACCCGCTCGAACCCGTTGGCGTCCCAGCCGTCGCTGCCCACGCCGTGGTGGACGAAGAACAAGCCGGCTGGGTCATATCTGGCCTTGACGCCGCTCAGGCGAGGATAGCTTTCGCCCCAATAGGCGTGTTTCCAATCGCCGTTGAAATAGCTGCTTTCCGAGAGATAGGAGCCGGCGGTGGGAGCGATCTGGCGCACAGTCTTGGCCGACGCCGCGACACGCTCGGCGCTCC
>JAYTXV010000007.1:0-5456 GCA_043742805.1 Caulobacteraceae bacterium
TCGGTCTATGTGGTCAAGCCGAAGATGCATGGCCCCGACGAAGTGGCCCTGGCGGTGCATCTGTTCGGCCTGGTCGAGGACGCCCTGGGTCTGCCCCGCCATACGGTGAAGATCGGCATCATGGACGAAGAGCGCCGGACCAGCGCCAATCTCAAGGCCTGTATCCACGCCGCGCGGCATCGCGTGTTCTTTATTAACACAGGCTTTCTCGACCGCACCGGCGACGAAATCCACACCGCCATGGAAGCCGGTCCGGTGATGCGTAAGGACGCGATCAAGGCCGAGCCCTGGCTGGCCGCCTATGAGAAGCGCAATGTCGAGATCGGCCTGGCCGCAGGCTTCCCTGGCCACGCCCAGATCGGCAAGGGCATGTGGGCCGCGCCGGACATGATGCGGGCCATGATGGCGACGAAGGTCGGTCACCCCAAGGCCGGCGCCAACACCGCCTGGGTCCCTTCCCCCACCGCCGCGGTTCTGCACGCCCTGCACTATCACGAGGTCGATGTGCGGGGGCTGCAGGCGTCGATGGGAACGACGGCGACCACCGGAACCGACGAACTCCTGACCCCGCCGCTGGCGCGTTTTAACTGGAACGACGCCGATATTCAGCAAGAGCTGGACAACAACGCCCAGGGCATCCTGGGTTACGTCGTGCGCTGGATCGACCAGGGTATCGGCTGTTCGAAGGTGCCCGACATCCATGACGTCGGCCTGATGGAGGACCGCGCCACCCTGCGCATTTCCAGCCAGCATATCGCCAACTGGCTGCACCACGGTATCTGCACCGAGGCGCAGGTCCGCGAGACCTTTGGTAAGATGGCCAAGGTGGTTGACGCCCAGAACGCCGACGATGCGTCCTATCTACCGATGAGCGCCGATCCGGCCGCCAGCATCGCTTACCAGGCGGCGCTGGAGCTGGTGTTCGCAGGCCGCGTCCAGCCGAACGGCTATACCGAGCACATCCTGACCCGCCGCCGCCGCGAGCGGAAGGCGCAGGCCGCCGCCTAGACGCCCGGCAGAGCCCGATCGTCAAAGGCGACGGCGAGGTGGCCGTGGCCGGGTTCGCGCGCAACATCCCCGACGCGCCGGCTTTTGAGGGCGGCATCGACTCCGGCAACCTGACCGGGTTCGTCAACGAACCGCGTAGCTTCGGCCGCGAGGTCAAGGCGAAGTTTTAGGCGCCGGGCCGTGTTCATCGCCGGCGGTCGCGATTGGCGGTGGTTTCGGCCTGGGCGGCGGTGCTGAAGGCTATAGGATCGCTTTCGGTTGTCAGCAGCCGTGAAAGGCGCATCCCATGGCCCCGATAGAGCGAATCGACAGCGGCGGAACGGCCACCAGCCGGGCGGTGGTGCGGATGCTGGGTCGCCTGCTGGGCGACGTTATCCGCGAACTCCAGGGCCAGGCGACCTTCGAACAGATCGAGCAGATCCGCACCCGGTCGGTGGGCGAGCATCGGCGGGGCGAGCCGGACCCGGGCCTGGGCGACCTGCTGAAGGGCCTGTCGCTAAGCGACATGCTTTTGCTGATCCGCGGCTTCGCGATCTTCTCCCAACTGGCCAATATCGCCGACGATTACCTGCTGCGCCGCGAGACCCTTAGCGAGCCCAGCCCGCTGGCCAAGCTGAAGATCGACCCGGCCTCGGCCACCGCCCGTCGGTTCCTGGATCAGGCGGTGGTGACGCCGGTGATCACCGCCCACCCGACTGAGGTTCGGCGCAAGAGCACACTGGACCGTGAGACCGCGATCGCCGGGTTGCTTGACGTGACCGGCGCCGCGGGGCGGGCCACGCCCAAGGAGATCGAGACCGGCCTGAAGCGTGAGATCCGCATCCTCTGGCAGACCCGGATGCTGCGCTCCGAACGGATCACCGTGGCTGATGAGATCGACAACGCCGTGTCGATCTTCGAACTGACCTTTCTGCCGGAAATCCCGGCCCTCAAGCGGCGGCTGGCGGCGCTGTTCGGGCTCGAAGGCCCCCTGCCCGCCTGTTTCCAGCTGGGTTCGTGGGTCGGCGGCGATCGCGACGGCAACCCGCTCGTCGGGGCCGACACCCTCGAATATGCGCTGCGGACCCAGGGCCGGGCGGTGATCGACTGGCTGCTGGAACAGCTGCACGCGCTAGGGGCGGAGCTGTCGCTGTCAGACGAATTCGCCGTGGTCAGCGAGGCGCTGACCACCCTGGCGGCCGCCGGCCTCGACGCCAATCCGAACCGGTCGGACGAGCCCTATCGGCGAGTGCTGGTGGGCTGCTACGCACGGCTGGCCGCCACCCGCGCGGCGCTGCTGGGAGCGGGGCCTGTTCGCGCCGCGCCGATCAAGGCGCCCGCCTACGCCGCTCCGTCCGAGTTGGCGGCCGACCTGAAGGTGGTGGCCGAGTCGCTGAGCCGGAACAAGGCCGCGGACCTGGCGCAGGGTCGGCTGCTGGACGTGCGCGAGGCGGTGGACAGTTTCGGTTTCCACCTGGCGGTGGTCGACCTGCGCCAGAATTCCGACGTGCATGAACGCGCGGTCGCCGAGCTGCTCACCTCGGCCGGGGTGGTGGCCGACTATCTGGGCCTGTCGGAAAGCCGGCGGATCGCGGTGCTGGTGGCCGAGCTCGGCAATCCGCGCCTGTTGCGCTCGCCCTACCGCGACTACGGGGTCGAGACCGCGCGCGAGCTGAAGATCGTCGACGCCGCCGCTCGGCTACGGCGCCAGTTCGGCCCGGGCGCGATCGCCAACTATGTGATCTCCAAGGCCGCCAGCGTCTCGGACATGCTGGAGGTGGCGATCCTACTGAAGGAAGCCGGCCTGTTCACCCCGGGCGAGGCGCCGGACTGCGCGCTGCGCATCGTGCCGCTGTTCGAGACCATCGACGACCTGCGGGCCAGCGCCAAGGTGATGAGCGACTGGTTCGACCTGGCGCTGGCGAGGGGCATCCTGGAGCGCCAGGGTCGGTTGCAGGAGGTGATGATCGGCTATTCCGACAGCAACAAGGACGGCGGCTATGTGACCTCCAACTGGGAGATCCGCACCGCCCTGAACGGCCTGCTGGCCCTGGGCTCGGCGCGGGGCATCGACATGCGGTTCTTCCATGGCCGGGGCGGCGCCGTGGGCCGCGGCGGCGGCTCCAGCTTCGAAGCCATCCAGGCCCAGCCCGCCGGCGCCGTGCGGCGCGGCATCCGCATCACCGAACAGGGCGAGGTGGTATCATCGAAATATGGCCATCCGCTTGGCGGGCTGATCAGCCTGGAGACCATCGCCGCCGCCGCCCTGATGGCGGAAACGGCGCATGAGCCCGACGCGGCCGACGACGCCTTCGCCGAAGTTCTGGCCGCGATGAGCCAGGAGGCGTTCACCGCCTATCGCGCCCTGGTCTATGAGACGCCGGGGTTCGAGGACTATTTCCGCCAGTCGACGCCGTTGCGCGAGATCGCCGATTTGAAGATCGGCAGCCGCCCGGCCTCACGCACCGCCTCGGCTAGGATCGAGGACCTGCGGGCCATCCCCTGGGTATTTTCCTGGTCGCAGTCGCGGGTAATGCTGCCCGGCTGGTTCGGGTTCGGATCGGCCACCGCCGGCGCGGGCGTGGCGCGGATCGAAGCGCTGACCCGCCTGCACGCGGCATCGCCGTTCTTCCGCTCGGTGGTCTCCAACCTGGAGATGGTGCTGGCCAAGTCGAGCCTGCCGATCGCCGCGCGGTATGCGGAACTGGTCGAGGACCAGGACCTCGCCGCCGCGATCTTCCCGCGCATCGAGGCCGAATGGCGCGCCAGCCACGACGCGGTGCTGGCCATCACCGGCCAGGGCGCCCTGTTGCAAAACAACCCCCGCCTGGCCCAGTCGATCCGCCTGCGACTTCCCTATATCGACCCGCTGAACGTGCTGCAGGTCGAACTGCTTCGCCGCCACCGCGCCGGCGAAGCCGACGAAGACGTGCGCCGGGGCATCCATATGTCGATCAACGGCGTCTCGGCGGGGCTGCGGAACAGCGGCTAGGTCAATGTGTTGACGCGCACTGACGACAGGACGCTGGATCAGTAGTCGGCGCTCCATGGTGCGATCCTGGCCGCGCTCAGCGTTGGCGAGGTGATCTGGACCACCACCCGTCGAGGCTGAGTCTGGCGCCGGGCGAGGCCGAGTGGCCTGAACGGGCTAAAACCATTGGATGGCGCGAACCACACAAAGCTCCGAGATCGAGGTCGGCAGCCTGTCGCCCAGACTACGCAGCGTTTCGGCCGCCACAACAGCTAAGAGTCAGCGTAGAAAATCTATTTAGGGTCGGTGGAACGCGACGCCTACTAACTCGCTGGTCTCGAGTTGGAAGGAACAGAATGCGGTTCAAGAAGTCGCTGCTCGTCACGGCGCTGGTGTCCGTGGTTTCTCTCATGAATTCGGCTTATGGCCAGCAGCTACCCTACCAGGGGCAAGTCGGCCGCACGCTGGCGGAATCGAAGGAATGGTGGCCGGAGCCGGTACGGCCCCCCGCCGGATCACCGAATGTGGTGTGGATCCTGCTGGACGACGTTGGGTTCGGCGCATCGAGTGCTTTCGGCGGCGCGATCAGCACGCCGACCTTCGAGGCGCTGGCGCAGCAGGGCACGCGCTTCACCAACTTCCATACCACCGCGATCTGCGCACCGACCCGGGCCGCGCTGCTGACAGGGCGCAACAGCTCGTCGGTTCACGAGGCGGGATTCTCCCATACGATCCTATCGGCGGGATTTCCCGGCTGGGACGGGCGCGTGCCGGCTGAAGATGGGACAATCGCCGAGATCCTTCGCGACCAAGGTTACGCCACCTTCGCGGTCGGCAAGTATGGCGTCACGCCGGACGAGGAAGCGACCGATGCCGGACCCTTCGACCATTGGCCGACAGGCAAGGGCTTCGACCATTTCTTCGGGTTTCTGAGCTCGCAAACCGATCAGTACAAGCCGGATCTGGTCATGGACCAGGCTCACGTTAAACCTGACGGCCGCCATCTCAACGAGCAGATCACGGACAAGTCGATCGACTATATCGATCGCGAAAAGAAGGCTGCTCCCGACAAGCCGTTCTTCCTGTATTACGCCCCCGGAGCAACGCACGCGCCGCATCAGGTTGCTGCGCAATGGAGCGACAAATACAAGGGCCAGTTCGACGGGGGCTGGGATGTCTATCGCCAGACGGTCTTCGCGCAGCAAAAACGGTTGGGAATCATTCCAGCCAACGCAATCCTTCCCGACCGCAATCCCATGGTCAAAGCCTGGACGTCGCTGTCGCCGGAGGAGCAAAAACTGTTCGCGCGCTTCATGGAGGTCTACGCTGGCTATCTGACCTATACCGATCATGAAATCGGTCGTCTGATCGACCACCTGAAACAGGTTCATCAGTTCGACAACACGATTTTCATCGTGATTATCGGTGACAACGGCGCGAGCAAGGAAGGCACGTTCTACGGAGACATCGATCGCAACCTTGTCGCGAAGCCGATGAG
>JAYTXV010000008.1:0-8182 GCA_043742805.1 Caulobacteraceae bacterium
CCGCGCCCGGGCCAGGCGCCGCACACCTTCATCCAAAGTCTCATCGCGCTTAGAAAAACACAATCGCATCACCGAGGTGACCGGGTTCTCCTCATAGAAGGCCGAGACAGGAATTCCCGCCACGCCGGCCTGCTTTACCGCCCGCAGGCAGAACTCCATATCGGTCTGGGCGACGCCCGAGGCCGCCAGATCGACGTTGAGGAAGTAGGTGGACTGGCTGGGCAGCACGGCGAAGCCCTCGCGCCTCAACCCATCGGCAAGGCGGTCGCGGGAGGCGGCCAGCTCGACCGGCATCCGCGCGAACCAGTCGTCGCTGTTGTCCAAACCCCAGGCAACGGCTGTCTGCAGGCCCGGCGGCGTCGTGAAGGTCAGGAACTGATGAGCCTTGGAGAGCACCTCGGTGATCGGGGGGGCGGCGCAGAGGAAGCCCACCTTCCAGCCGGTCAGGGCGAACATCTTGCCCGCCGAGCCGATCTTGACCGTGCGCTTCCGCATGCCGGGAAAAGCGATCAGCGGCCTATGGACGGTGTTTCCGAACACCACCTGTTCCCAAACTTCATCGCAGATCGCGATAGTGTCATGACGTACGCAAAACTCCGCCAGCAGGGCGAGGTCGGACTCGGGGAACGCGGTGGCGGTAGGGTTCAGCGGATTGTTCAGCACCACCAGACGGGTGCGGTCGCTGAATACCCCCTCCAGCATGGTCCGGTCGAAGCGCCAGTGAGGCGGTTGCAACCGGGCCAGGACAGCTACGCCCCCCGCTCGCCGCACCATGGGCAGGTAGGCGTCGTACATCGGCTGAAACAGCACCACCTCGTCGCCCGGCTCGATCAGGCCGAGCAACGCGCAGGCGATGGCTTCGGTCGCGCCCGAGGTGACGGTGACCTCGCTGCTCCAGTCCAGGTCCAGCCCCTGATGACGCGCGTAGTGCCTGGCCACCGCCTGGCGCAGTTCGGGAATTCCCGGCATCGGCGGATATTGGTTGTTGCCATGGATAATGGCATCGGCTGCGGCCTGACGGATCGCCAACGGGCCGGGCTCGTCAGGGAACCCCTGCCCCAGATTGATCGCCCCCATCTCGCGGGCCAGGCCCGACATGACGGTGAAAATTGTCGTGGGAAGGGCGGTGTAGATTGGATTCGCCATGATCAGCTCTTATCACGAGGCTAATGCAGATCGTCGATTTTCAGCCGCGCTTCGCTGACGCCTTTCGCACCTTGAACGAGGCGTGGATCACCCGTTTCTTCGCCATGGAGCCCAAGGACGCAGAGGTCCTCAATGATCCCCAGGGTAAGATCCTTGACCACGGCGGCCAAGTGTTGTTCGCGGTCGAGGATGACCGGCCGGTGGGCTGCGTCGCCCTGGCCCTGATGGATGACGGCGGTTTTGAACTCGCCAAAATGGCGGTGGACGAATCCAGCCAAGGCCGAGGCCATGCCAAGGCCCTGATGAGCGCCTGTATCGAACGCGCCCGCGCCGCCGGCGTTTGGCGGCTCTATCTGGAATCCAATGTCAGCCTCACCCCGGCCCGCGCGCTCTACCGCGCCTTCGGCTTTCGGGATCTGGCCCCGGATCGCCGTCTCGCTTCCCCCTACTCCAGGGCGGATGTCTGGATGGAACTGATCACCTCTCCACCCACGCCTAGCGGAAAGGAGAACGCTTTTACGCGTCTTCCCTAACCCGGCGCTTGCGGAACGTGGGGTTGAGCATCTGTTTGCGCAGGCGGATCGACTTGGGGGTGACCTCGACCAGTTCATCGCTTTCGATATAGGCGATTGCCTGTTCCAGGGTCAGGCGACGGGGCGGGGTCAGGCGGATGGCTTCGTCCTTGCCCGACGCGCGGACGTTGGTCAGCTGTTTGGCCTTCATCGGATTGACGTCCAGATCGTCGGGCTTGGAATTCTCGCCGATGATCATACCTTGGTAGGTCTTCTCGTTGGCCCCGACGAACATGGTGCCCCGATCCTCCAGATTCCACAGCGCGTAGGCCGCCGTCTCGCCATCGGAATTGGAGATCAAGGCGCCGTTGCGGCGCCCCTCGATGGCGCCCTTGTAAGGTTCATAGTGCGAGAACACCCGGTTGAGCACACCCGAGCCGCGCGTATCGGTGAGGAACTCGCCCTGATAACCGATCAGGGACCGTGATGGGGCCATCAGGGTCAGGCGGGTCTTGCCGGTACCCGAAGGACCCATGTCTTTCAGTTCGGCCTTGCGGGCCGACAGCTTCTCGATGACGATGCCGCTGTAGTCCTCGTCCACATCGATGACCACTTCCTCGATGGGCTCAAGGCGCTTACCCGTCACGGGGTCGGTCTGATAGACCACGCGGGGCCGGCTGATGGAGACCTCAAAGCCCTCCCGACGCATCGATTCGATCAGCACGCCCAACTGAAGTTCGCCGCGGCCGGCGACTTCGAAGGCGTCCTTTTGGTCGGTTTCGGCGATCTTCACCGCCACATTGGCCTCGGCCTCGCGCAGTAGGCGCTCGCGGATCACCCGGCTCTGCACCTTGTCGCCCTCGCGGCCGGCCAGGGGGCTGTCGTTGACCGAGACAGTGATGGCGATGGTGGGAGGATCGATCGGCTGGGCCGGCAGGGCGCCCACGGCGTCCATGGCTCCGATGGTGTCGGCCACGGTGGCCTTGGAAAGGCCGGCCACCGCGACGATGTCGCCGGCTTCGGCCTCCTCGATCGGCTGGCGCTTGAGGCCGCGGAAGGCCAGGATCTTGGTGATGCGGCCACGCTCTACCTCGACACCCTCGCGCGACAGGGCGCGTATCGTCATGCCCGGAACCAGCTTGCCAGACTCGACCCGGCCGGTGAGCAGGCGGCCGAGGAACGGGTCGGATTCGATCAGCACCGCCAGCAGTTGCGCGGGCTGGTCCAACCGGCTTTCGGCCTGCGGCGCAGGCACATGCTCGACGATCAGGTCGAACAAGGGCGCCAGATCCACCCGCTCATCGGCCATGTCGACCACCGCCCAGCCCTGCTTGCCGCTCGCGTAGAGATGGCGGAAATCCAGCTGTTCGTCGGTGGCGCCAATAGCAGCGAACAGGTCGAAGGCGTCGTTGAGAATCCGCTCGGGATCGGCGTGGGGGCGGTCGACCTTGTTCAGCACCACGATTGGTTTCAGGCCCAGTTTCAGAGCCTTGCCGAGCACGAACTTGGTCTGCGGCATCACGCCCTCTTCGGCGTCCACCAGCAATAGACAACCATCCACCATACCCAGAATGCGCTCCACCTCGCCGCCGAAGTCGGCATGGCCGGGGGTGTCGATGATGTTGATCCGCGTCTCGCCCGCCTTGCCGTGCCAGAGCACGGAGGTGGCTTTGGCCAGGATAGTTATGCCGCGTTCGCGCTCCTGGTCGTTGGAGTCCATGGCGCGTTCGACGTGGGCCTCGTTGGCTCGGAAAATACCCGACTGTCCCAGCATCTGGTCCACCAGGGTGGTCTTGCCGTGGTCGACGTGGGCGATGATGGCGATGTTTCGCAGAGACATGAGACAAGGGACTTTTGATGAGTGAAGGGCGGGTCATAGCGGGTTGGTCCGCGTGAAACCATCCCTGGCGGTGAAAGAGGTCGTGATTCCGACCCCTGCTTGACTATTTATTCGCTTTCTATCGTTGCGACGCAACATACGCTATATCGAGGCGTATATATATTAAAACCATGATTTCGTTGAAAAAAATTTCGTTCTCTACAAAATTGTCAGCCCAGGCTGAACTTTTCCCTTGATCCGTTGTGCGTTGCACCCTAGTTAATCCCTACGACGCGTCGCTGACGCATCTGCCCTTCCTGGGCGTTTCCTCCCTAATTAACTGGCCGCGTCGGCTTGAATGCCGACGCGGCCATTTTTTTGATATCCGTGTCGAATGTCGGAAAGCCGGCCGAATTTCACGCCCCAGCGACGAATTGTGCGGCGATGGGCGAGATTACAACGCCGTCAGGTCCAGACGCGCGAGCGAGGCGAACAGCTGTTCGAGATCGGCCTTGAGCGCGGCGAATCCGGTCGTGAGGCTCATGGTTTTCTCATCCATATAGAGCGCCCGATTGATCTCGATCTGCAGGGCATGAACGCCACGATGGGGCCGCCCGTAGTAGTGGGTGGTGTAGCCGCCCGCATAGGGCGCGTTGCGCGAGACCCGGTAGCCGAGATCGCGCAGACCCTGCTCCACAAGCCGGACGGCTATCGGCGAGCACGCGGCGCCGAACCGGTCACCGAGAACGATGTCGCATCCAGGCCCGACGGCTGCTGAAGGCATCGAGTGCCAATCGACCAGAGTAACGGCGCCATGACGCCGTCGCGCCGCCGTCAACAGCGCCGCCAGAGCGGCGTGGTAGGGTATATGCACCGCCTCGACCCGATCCGAAGCCTCGGCGAAGGTCAGTTTACGGCGATAGATCTCCTGGCCGTCGCCAACTACCCGGGCGATCGAGCCCAGTCCCGCGGCCACCTTGGCGGTGACGCCGCGGGCATAGGCCGGAACCTCGTCTTCGAACATCGAGGCGTCCAGTTCCCAGGCCTCGCGGTTGACGTCCAGCCAGGCCCTGGCTAGGCGCGCGGCGATCACCGTGACGCCATGGGCCGGCGCGGCGTCGATCAGTGTATCCACATAGGCGTCTTCCGACCGCCGGATCGTGTCGGCGTCGAGGCGAGAAGCCAGCATCAGGCTTTCGGGATAGATTCGCCCCGAGTGCGGAGTGGCGAACACCAGCGGCGTCGCCGCGACGCCGGGGGGCGGCGGCGTGATCGAAAACGCCGCGCTGTCGGCGATGATGGGAAGCGAACCGTCCATCGGCCCATATTCAGGATGCCCGGGCGGCGGTCAAACGTCCACGCCCTTCACCGGTCTCAAGACCCAGGACTCGCGCTTGCGCCCGCGCCGCGCCGCCGCTATACGCCCTCTCTTCCCGAGGCCTTTTGGGGCCTTATAGGCGGACGCGTAGCTCAGCGGGAGAGCACTACGTTGACATCGTAGGGGTCGCTGGTTCGATCCCAGCCGCGTCCACCATTATTCGATCCACTGCCAGACCAAACACGGCGGCCCGCGACTCGTGGACGCCCGAAGGACAGCCTTGCCGCGCCGCCAGTCGGTGAGCCTCGACTGGAGCCACCGGGAGCTTAACGGGAACCGATTCTTCACGCAGGACGACCAGTGCCAAGGCGTCACGACGGAAGCCAGCGCCGATTATGTTTTGCCCTTGTCCGGCGAGCGCACCCTGAGGCTGGGCTACGGCCAATACGAAACGCCGCTCGGTCCCTGGACCCGGCAATCGGGGCTGCGGCTGGAGCAGACCAATGTCCAGACCCTCCAGGTCACCTGCGATGTGCGTGGCGCCTATGGGTATTTTCGCGCCTGTCCCAGCCTGAACCTCGATCTGCGCCTGTCGGAAGAAGCCTATTCTCCCTTAGCCTGAGCTAACAGGTGACACGGCCAGGTCCAGAGGCGCCCAATCCCTTCACGGACCACCAGGACGTCCACAATCCGCGGGCCGGCAACCCCAATCTCCAACCCCGAGATTGGCTCGGTCCTGCCTGGACAGTACACGCTCCTGACCGACCCAGGCCCCCATCAGGCGCCTGTTCGGAACGGAGCGACCGCCCTATGGCCACCGCCGCCATCATGGATGGCGTGCAAATTAGCCGAAAGCTAACCGAAATAGTCTGCGACGAAAAATAGTGCATCCGATATGCGATTATATCATCTGGTCGGGCGCCGACGGCCGGATCACCCGGTTGGATGAATACTTTGATTCCGCGCAGGTCGCGGAGTTCCGCAAGGCCGCGGCGGCCTGACCCGCACACCGAACGAAACAGAACACCAGAGGAAACGCCATGCCCGTCCTACGTCAGGTCCCCAAGTCTGAAGCCAAAGCCGAGATCGTATTAAAGATGTACAAGGCCCTGTTCGGCGATCGCGACCCGGTGGCCGAGCCAGGTACGGCGACGGGCACGCCTGGTGACTGGTGGACCGTCTTCGCCCTGGCGCCGGACATACTGCAGCACGCGGTCGACGGCTTTGCCGTCTATCGCCATCCCGAGCGGCGCATCGAGCCCGTGCTGCGCGAGCTTGGCCAGACCCGCGCCGGATGGGTGAAGGGCAGCCAGTTCGTGTTCTCCCAGCACTGCAAATCGCTGCGGGGCCTCGGTGTTTCGGAACAAAAGATCGCCGCCGTCCCCCATTGGCCAGTCTCGGATGTATTCAATGATCAGGAGCGCGCGGTCCTCGCTTACGCCGACTGCCTGTCCCAGGCCGGCGGACGCACCCCGCTGGCGGTGTTCGACAAGCTACGCACCTTCTGGGATGACGAGCAGATCTTCGAATTCACCTACATCACCTGTCTTTACGACATGCACGCGGTGATCACCCGGGCTTTGCGGATGGAGTACGACAACCGCGAAGATCCGATCGTCGAGGTGGCCGCGCCGGGCAGCTTCAAGGCCACCGACTTCCTCAGCGCCACGCCGCGCTCCAGCCAATGATCACAGCAGACACCGGACTCCCTGAGACGCGCGGCGCTGGCGGCGGCGGTCAGTCAAACTGAACGTTGCGTCCTGGCGCCGGAGCCATGACGATGGCACACAGGCGCGAGCCGCGTCGCGCGCCCAGGGGGGGACCTGATTGAACACCACGATATCGCCCAGCGCGCCGTCCAGCCTTTCGACGAACGCAACCCCTTATGGTTACGTCGTCGCCGCCATCCTGTCGGTGGTCTACACCTGCAATTTCCTCGACCGGCAGCTGATGTCGATCCTGCAGGAGTCGATCAAGGCAGACCTGAAACTGACCGACACCCAACTGGGCCTGGTCTCGGGGCTGGCATTCGCCCTGGTCTATACCGTGCTGGGCATACCCATCGCCTGGCTAGCCGACCGCACCCACCGGGTGCGCATCATCGCCGTCGCCTGCGCGATCTGGAGCCTGGCCTCGGCCGCCTGCGGTCTGGCGGTCAGCTTTCCCACCCTGGCCCTGGCCAGGCTGGGCGTCGGCACGGGGGAGGCCGGCGGCTCGCCGCCGGCCTATTCGGTGATCGCCGACTACTTCCCACCGCGCGGCCGTGGAGTCGGCCTGGCGATCTACGCGCTCGGCGTGCCGATCGGCAGCATGGTCGGCTCTGGTGTCGGCGCCTCGATCGACAAAGCCTATGGCTGGCGGATGGCGTTCTTCGCTGTCGGCGCCCCCGGCGTACTACTGGCCCTGCTGGTCCTGGTGCTGGTGCGCGAACCCTCGCGCGGACGCTTCGATGCCAGGGCGCCGGACGCCGACCACAAGGCCGACCGTGTGTCCCTGTCGCGCAGCATCGGCCTGTTCTTCACCAACCCCACCCTGCGCCTGACCGCGCTTTCCAGCGGTCTATCGGCCTTCGTCGGCTACGCCCTGCTCAACTGGACGCCGTCATTCCTGATCCGCGACAAGCACATGGATCGTGCCGATCTGGCGCTCTACTATAGCCTGCTGGTGGGGCTGACCGGCATATTCGGCACCTTTGGCAGCGGCTGGCTGGCGGACCGCTTCGCCCGTCTCGACCGTCGGGCCTACGCCCTGGTGCCCATGGCCGCCTTCGCCCTCAGCCTGCCGTGCTTTCTGGGGTTCGTCTGGGCGCCGACCTGGCAGCTGGCCTTGGTGTTCCTGGCCGGACCGGCGATGCTCAACAACATGTATCTGGCTCCGGCCATCACCGTGGTCCAGAACGCCGTTCCCTCGGCCCAGCGCGGCGTGTCTTCAGCGATCCTGCTGTTCGTGCTGAACCTGATCGGTCTGGGCGGCGGGCCGGTTTTCATAGGTAAGGTCAGCGACATGCTGGCGCCGACCTATGGGCCACAGTCGCTCCAGCTGGCGCTTTACACCCTGACGCCATTCTTTCTGCTGGCCATGCTCGCCCACTACGCCGCCTCCCGCGCCATCGGACGCGACATCGCCCCGACGGCTGTGATCCCCGACATCTCGACGGGGCCGGCGTAAACGTTCAATGTCCCCAAGAATATGACGAGGAAACCATGGGACGAGAGACGAGGGTTCTCACCGAAGGTGTGTATTTTGGCGAGGGGCCGCGCTGGCGTGACGGCCGGCTGTGGTTCAGCGATTTCTACGCCCACGCGGTGAAGTCGGTGTCCCTGGCCGGGGACATGCGCACCGAATTCGAGATCGACGACCGCCCCTCCGGCCTCGGCTGGGCGCCCG
>JAYTXV010000009.1:0-3252 GCA_043742805.1 Caulobacteraceae bacterium
ACGTTCGGTTGGCGGCAGTCGGCGCCTGAGGTGCGGACCCTCGGCAATCTGATCCAGCATCTGATGGAGGGGATGGCCTATGGCCGCATCGCCAACCAGCTCGACGACAGCGAGGTGGGCGAGTTGCTGGCCTACATCAAATCGCTCGTCCGCCAAGGCCTAGCCATTGGCCAGAATAAGAGTTGACGGGGCTCCGCTTGCACGGCTGCAGGCCCGGGCGCCCCGTTTGCCTGCTTATTGGAGTCTGATTCATCATGTTTATGAAGGATATCATGGGCTTGCGCGCCAGAGAGGATCAATCATGCGGCTGAGCTTTCGATAGTTTCCTCGAAGTCCTTGGCGAGCCGGCGATTTCGCCCGATCCAGGCAAAGGCTCGCTCGATGACCCATCGCCTGGGCAGCAATTCAAAGGGCACTGTCAAAGCAGACGAGTACAGGGATTTTGAGGGCGGAAATCTGGGTCCCGCGCGGCCGAATAGCGTAGCGAAACCAGCGTTCAATCTACTGCGGCGCTCAAGTAAAAGGTAGCAAAACCTGTTGCCTTGACAGTGCCTGTGGCGCAAATTGAAACCGGCGCTCTCGCACCTCAGGGAAGGGTGACCCTCAGACGGGCGCCGCAGGCTGGCGATGGCCCAAAGTCCAGCGTTCCGCCATGTTTTCGAACCAGGGAGAGGATCACCCGCATGCCCAGTCCCTTGGCCCGAGCGGGGTCAAAGCCTGGCGGCAGACCGAGGCCATCGTCGCTCACGGTCACGGAAACTCCGCGGCCAAACGGCGCGACTTCCACCTGAACATTGGCAGCTCCATGCTTGACCGCATTGGTCGTCAGCTCATTGACGATGAGGCCCAGCGGCATGATCAGGGTGGTGGCGATCGGCGTCGGCTGCCCACCCAGGGTTAGCCGCGCCGAGGCCAGGACGCCGGACAAATCCGCGCACAGACGTTGCAGATAGTCTCGCGCGCAGGTGATCTCGACAGCATCGTCGAGGTAGAAATGGCGATGGACGCGCGCCACGGTCGCCACACGCGCCGCTGCGAGCTCCAACTCTGCGGCCGTTTCAGAATTGGTCGTGCTGCGGCTCTGCATGTCGAGCATGCCCGAAACAAACTGCAAGCTGTTCATCACCCGATGGTCGATCTCGCGCGCCATCATCTCCGCGCGGCTTAAGGAAACCGACAGATCGGTGATCGCCTCCCTGGCCGACAGCCGCAGCTCCATCTGATCCATCACCAGCGAAGCAAGCCCCTTAAGGAAGGTGATCTGATCGTCGGTGACGCTGCGCGGCTCGCGATCAAGGACACACAGGGTTCCCAGATTGAAGCCGTCGTGCGTAGTCAGGGGCACAGCCAGATAGAAGCGAAGCCCAAAATCTCCAGCTACTAGGGGGTTGGCCAATGTCCTCGGGTCGGTCAGCGCGTCGGCGACGACATAGGGACAGTCGGCCAGGATCGCCGAGGCGCACAGGCCGGGATCGCGATCAACCTGCCCGGTATCGAGGCCGTGGTGTGATTTGAACCAGATGCGATCGGTGTCCACCAAGCTGATGATCGAGATCGGCGCGGAGAACAGCCTCGCCGCCATCTGGGTGATGGCGTCAAACGATCCATCCGGTGGTGTATCCAGGATTTTATAGCGCTGAAGCGCCGCGAGGCGACCATGTTCGTTTTCCGGAATGACGGCACTTAACATGGTCGAAACTCTACGACGGAAGGGAAATTGCGCCAGCCGATTCTTGCCGAGAAGTCCAATCGGCGAGCTTGTCGCGCCTCAAGTCTAATTGGCCGGTGGGCCAAAGGGCGCCGGGGTATTGTCAGGCAAAATTCATGACGCGCTAACTGCCTTGCCCTAGCGGTCGATTGTGACGAGGCCGCCCAACCCGTTTCGCTGGTTTGACTCCTCGCCGGAGGTCATCCGGTTGGTCGTCCCCATGCACGTTGGCTTCCCGCTGTCCCCCCGCAACGTCGAGGACCTGCTGTTTGAGCGGGGCATCGACACTTGCCACGAGACGGTGCGGCTGTTGTGGAACCGTTTTGGGCCGATGTTCGCGGCTAAAATCCGATGAAACCGTGTCCAGCGCATGCGGACTTACACCCACTGGAAATGGCGTCTCGACGATGTCTCAGTGAAGGTCAGCGGAGAGATGCGCTACCTCTGGTGCGCCATTGATCATGAGGGTGAAATAATGGAATCCTTTGTCACCAAGACCCGCGACAAAGCGGCAATGAAACAGATCGGCCACTGGGCCAACAGCCGGTAACAATAGAAGGAGAGCCACCCCGCGGCGCTGGCGGAGTGGCTGGCAGTCATGGCTTAGCCCAAGGTGGGGCTGGGCGAGGTGCGCCTGACGGGCGACGAGTTGCCGTTAGGCTGACAGCACCTCTCCAGCTTTGCTCCGCGGCGCAAGGAACTCTCCGATGTGGGGCACGATCTTCTTTTGTCTTCGGGAAGTTGCCGGGCGGTCGTCGCGAACCGGGCGCTCACCGGCTGGCGGCGGATAGACCGCGCTCTTATATGCGCGCCGTGGACAGTCATTCCCATAGCGTCAAGGCAACCGCCGAGGGCGGACCGGACCCCGAGCGCGTTGCGGAGGTTTTTCGGGCGGCTCTGATCCTGGCCGACCAATACGTCGGCGCCACAGCCCCGAATCCTCCCGTGGGCTGCGTGCTGCTCGCCGCCGACGGGACGGAACTTGCCCGGGCCGCGCACCCGCGAGCAGGCGAGGCTCACGCGGAAGCGTTGGCAATCGCCGCCTGCATGAGGGACGGGCTGGTCGAGCGAATCCATACCGCAGTGGTGACCCTGGAGCCTTGCAGCCACGCGGGTCGCACGCCGCCCTGCGTCGACGCCTTGTTAAGAACACCCGTGCGGGACGTGTGGATCGGGACGCTCGATCCACATCCCCGCGCCCCGGGCCAGGGGCTGGCGCGACTGACCGATGCCGGCGTTCGCGCCGGATTGATCGCATCGCTTCCGCATCCGTCGGCCGCGGCCTTGGCGGCCGCTTCGGCGGCGCTGATGGCGCCGTTCAGCAAATGGGCGCGCACCGGTCGGCCCTGGGTGCTCGTCAAGACCGCGCTCGACACCGGCGGCGGAATGATCCCGCCGCCGGGGCGAACCACCTTCACTTCGACGGCCTCGCTGCGGCACGCTCACCGTCTGAGACGGCGGTGCGAGGCGATCATCACCGGATCGGGCTGCGTGATTGCGGACGCGCCCGCCTTCACGGTCCGCCACGTCGCCGACCACCCCGG
>JAYTXV010000010.1:0-8712 GCA_043742805.1 Caulobacteraceae bacterium
GGTGATCAGCACGCCCAGACCGATGGTGGCCAGGGGTGTCATCAGGGTCAGGGGCTGCAGCAGATTGACCTCGTATTTCTGGACCAGCCCATAGAAGGCGGTGTGGGTGATCACCGACACCACCAGGCTGGAGAACAGCACCGCGCCCACGAACGGCCAGAGCGCATGGGTCAGGACGGCCCCCTGCCCGGTTTCGGCGACCGCACTGAGCAGAGCCAGCGGCCAGACCGAGGAAAAGCCCACCCAGGCCTGAAACTGACGGGGACTGGCGCCTTCCACCTGTTTCATAAGCACCGCCCCAAGGGAGCCGGTGAACGCGGAGCCGGCGACGAACAGCATACCGACGCTTGGAACCAGGCTAGCGGGGTTCCACATCACGATCAGGGCGCCGGCCAGGGTCAGCACGATGCCGGCGCCGCGGCGCCATCGGATGCGCTCGCCCAGCATCGCCATCGACAGCACCGCGGAGATCGGCACGCCCAGTTGAGTGACGACGGCGAAGGCGGACGGGGTGGTGGTCTTCAGGCTCAGATAGGCCAGAGCCATGGTGCCGCCACCCATGGTCAGGCCAACCAGGATCATCCGCCATAGCGGGCGGGGGGCGGGAAACAGCCACGGCGACATGGCCACGGCGATCACCGCGAACCGCGCGGCGGCGTAGAACAAGGGCGGCGAACCAAAGTGCGAGATCAGCACCTTGGACATAACGCTGTTCACCGCCCAGACCAGGCAGATGACGACCAGCAGGGCGAGATCGCGCAGCGACATGCGCGGGGCTTAGGGCCGGGAGGACGCGCTGGCAATCGTGACGCGTGGGGCTGACAGCCGACGAAAGATGGCCCATTGGCCTGGATATGGTCGATCGCCTGAGTCCTCTCGCCGGCAAGCCGGTCCCCGCCTCCGCCCTGGTCAATACGCCACAGCTTGTAACCGCGTTCTTCGCCCTGGCGCCCGACGCCGGCGTCGCCGAGCAGCGGGTGGCCTTCGGCACCTCCGGCCATCGGGGCTCCGCCTTCGCCGCTTCGTTCAACGCCGCGCATATATGGGCCATCAGCCAAGCGGTGTGTCTGCATCGCCAGCGCGCCGGTATCGACGGTCCGCTGTTCCTCGGCATCGACACCCACGCCCTGTCTGAACCGGCGCTGGCCTGCGCACTGGAGGTGCTGGCCGCCAATGGCGTCGACACGATGATCGATCACGGGGGCGGCTACACGCCCACACCGGTTATCTCGCACGCGATCCTGGCCCATAACCGCGGCCGGACGCGGGGCCTGGCGGACGGGATCGTGATCAGCCCGTCGCACAACCCACCAGAGGACGGCGGCTTCAAATACAATCCGCCCAATGGCGGCCCGGCCGACCTGGACGTCACCGGCTGGATCCAGAACACCGCCAACGACCTGCTGGCCGCCGGGTTGGAGAGCGTGGCGCGCATCCCCTACGAACGGGCGCGCAAGGCTGCCTGCGTTCATCGATACGACTACGTGACCCCCTATGTCGCCGACCTGGCTAATGTGATCGATATGGCGGCGATCCGCGACGCGGACGTGCGTATCGGCATCGACCCGCTAGGGGGGGCCGCGGTCCACTACTGGGCGCCGATCATCGAGCGCTATGGCCTCAATGCCACGGTGGTGAACCCGGCGGTCGATCCGACCTTCCGCTTCATGACCGCCGACTGGGACGGCAAGGTGCGGATGGACTGCTCCTCGCCTCACGCCATGGCCTCGCTGATCGCCCTGGCCGATCGGTTCGACATCGCCTTCGCCAATGACACAGACGCCGACCGGCACGGAATCGTCTGCCCTTCCAGCGGTCTGATGAATCCCAACGCCTATCTGGCCGCGGCGATCGCCTATCTTTGCGCCCATCGCCCGGGCTGGCGCGCGGATAGCGCCGTGGGCAAAACAGTGGTTTCCAGCGGCATGATCGACCGCGTGGCGTCCCGGCTAGGGCGGCGCCTGGTGGAGGTTCCGGTCGGCTTCAAATGGTTCAGCGCCGGGCTGATTGACGGCTCCCTTGGCTTCGGTGGCGAGGAGAGCGCCGGCGCCTCGTTCCTGCGCCGCGATGGATCAGTGTGGACCACAGACAAGGATGGCCTGATCCTCGGCCTGCTGGCCGCCGAAATCCACGCCATCACCGGCCAGGACCCCAGCCAGTTCTATGCCACGGTGACCGAGGGCCTGGGCCAGTCGTTCTATGAACGCATCGACGCTCCGGCGACGGGCGCGCAGAAAAAGCATCTCGGAAAGCTCGGTCCCGCCGAGTTCGACGCCACGACTCTGGGCGGCGAGCCGATCCTGGCGAAACTGACCCGCGCGCCCGGCAACGATCAGCCGATCGGCGGGCTCAAGGTGGTCACCGAAAACGGCTGGTTCGCGGCCCGTCCGTCAGGAACCGAGGACATCTACAAAATCTACGCCGAAAGCTTCCTAAGCGCCGACCACTTGAAACAGGTGCAGCACGGCGCACAAACGGCGATCGACACGCTACTGGCAGAAGTGTGAGGGCTCCGGCCAGTAGCCGCGCTCGATTTGGGCGTCGGAGAGGCTGACGAAGTCGCTCAGACTGGTGCGCGCTTGTTCGATGGCCGCTTCCAGCATCGCGCTTTCGCGGGCGCTGACCCGAATTCTCAGGACAACCGGGGACGGGATAGACATAAGCGCCTCACCTGAATTGCGCGTATGCAAATCCCATACCGTCGACTTTAAGTCCGGGTTTAAGCCGCCGCGTCGAGCGACAGGGTCTCGTAGCGGCGCAGGTGGTGGTCGACCGAGCCGAACTCGCCTTCGATCAGGGTGGCGCGCTTGAAATAGTGGCCGATAGCCATTTCGTCGGTCATGCCCATGCCGCCGTGCAATTGGATGGCGTTCTGGCCGACGAACTTGCAGGCGCGACCGATCTGGGCCTTGGCCGCGGAAAGGGATTTCGCCCGCTCGGGGGCCGGCTCGCCCAGCTTGATGTGGGCCATGTAGGTCATCGAGATCGCCTGTTCGAGCTGGATGAACATGTCGACCATCCGGTGCTGAAGCACCTGGAACGAGGCGATCGGCTGGCCGAACTGCTTGCGCTGCTTGGTGTATTCAAGGGTGCCCTCGTGCAGGCGGCGCAGAACGCCGCAGGCCTCGGCGCAGGTGGCCGCGATGGCTTCGTCGACTACCTGTTCGACCAGGGGCAAGCCGCCGCCTTCCTCGCCAATAAGGGCCTCGGCCGGGACCGAGACGTTTTCGAAGAACACCTCGGAAGCGCGCCGGCCATCGACTGTGGGATAGTCACGGGTGACCACGCCCCCCGCCGTCTTGTCGACCAGGAATACCGACACGCCGCCGGCGTCGCGTTGGCCGCCGCCGGTCCGGGCGGTGACGATCAGGTGGGTCGCCCAAGGCGCGCCAATCACCACGGCCTTATGGCCGTTGAGAATGTAACTCGATCCAACCTTGCGGGCGGTGGTGGTCAGATTGGCCAGGTTGTAGCGGCCCTGGGGTTCGGCGTAGGCGAAGGCGATGATAACGTCGCCGGCGATGATCTTACCGATGATCTCCTCGGCGCCGGCCGGGGCTGCATGTTTCAGAAAGCCGCCGCCGATCACCACCGTGCCGACATAGGGCTCAACCACCAGAGCTTTACCGAATTCCTCCATCACCACCATGTTGTCGAACGGACCGCCGCCCAGGCCACCGAGGTCCTCCGGAAAGGCCGCGCCCAGAATACCAAGCTCCTGGGCGAAGGCTTTCCAGACCTCCGGACGCCAGCCCGACGCCGACTTGATCGCCGTTCGGCGAGTGTCGAAGTCATAGTGGTCGGCCAGATAGCTGGCGACCGTGTCGCGCAGCATCGATTGTTCGTCGGTGAAGCTGAAGTCCATGTCGGAAAAGTTCCTGATCGTTCTGGAGTCGCCGTGTTCCGGATCAGAGACCCAGGACGGCTTTAGCGATGATGTTGCGTTGAATCTCGTTGGAGCCGCCGTAGATCGAGGTCTTGCGGGTGTTGAAATAGGCCCCGGCCACGCCAAGCGCCTCATCCGGCCCGATGGCGCCTAGGTTGTGCGGCACGCCGCGCAGAAAGGGCGCGCCGTAGTGGCCGGCCGCCTCGAGAGCGAGATCGGTCAGGCGTTGCTGGATCTCGGTGCCCTTGATCTTCAGGATCGAGGATTCTGGACCTGGTCCCTTGCCGGAGCTTTCGCCGGCCAGGGTGCGCAGTTCGGTATATTCCAGCGCCGTGAGATCGATCTCCAGTTCGGCGACTTTGCGCTTGAAGAACGGGTCGGAGAGCAGCGGCCCGGCGTCGTCGGCAAGCTGAGTACGCGCCACTTGGCGTAGCCGCTCCAGGCCTCGCTTCGAGCGCGCCACCCCGGCGATGCCGGAGCGTTCGTGCATCAGCAAAGCCTTGGCGCAGGTCCAGCCCTGGTTTTCGTGGTGGATGCGGTTCTCGACGGGCACCTTCACATTGTCGAGGAAGACGTCATTGACCTCATGACCGCCTTCGAGAGTGATCAGCGGCCGGACCGTGACACCCGGCGACCTCATGTCGATCAGCAGGAAGCTGATGCCAGCCTGCGGCTTGACGTTAGCGTCGGTGCGGACAAGGAAAAAGCCCCAGTCAGCGTGCTGGGCCAAGGTGGTCCAGGTCTTCTGACCGTTGACGATGTAGTATTCCTTGCCGTCGTCGGCGGTGATGCGTTCGGCTTTGGTCTTCAGGGATGCCAGATCGGAACCGGCGCCCGGCTCGGAATAGCCCTGGCACCACCATACCAAGCCGTCGCGGATGTCGGGCAGGAAGCGTTCCTTCTGCTCCTGCGTGCCGAAGGTGTAGACGACCGGCGCCAGCATGTTCACGCCAAAGGGCAAGACGGAGATGGTGTCGGCCCGGGCCTGTTCCTCTGACCAGATGTATTTCTGCGTCGGGGTCCAGCCGGTGCCGCCCCATTCCTTCGGCCACGAGGGCGTGGACCAGCCCTTCTTGGCCAGGATCCGATGCCATGACAAAAAGTCTTCCCGGGACAGGGCTTCCTCGTCGCGCTGCTTGTCGCGCAACGCCTGAGGGTAGTTTTCGGCGATGAAGGCGCGCGCTTCGGCGCGAAAAGCCGCGTCTTGCGGCGAAAAATCCAGATTCATGGCGTTGCCTCTCGGGCGGCTCGGATGTGCGAGCCGACAAGGCTGTAATCGCCCCCGCCCCCTAAAGTCCAGCCCATAGCAAGCGGCCCGGAGCTGGAGAACTCCGGGCCGCTAAACGCGAGCGAGCTATTGGGGGGCTCAGTTCGTTCGCGTCGTTCCAGACGAACCGGCGGCGGCCGAAACCGGCGCGGCGCCGGTAAAGGTTTTGCAGGAACCGTCGCGCTCGGCGATCAGGGCCGCCTTGCTGTAAGCGCGGGCGTGGCGAACGGCTTGCTGGGCGGCGGCGGCGGCTTCCTGAGCGCGGTCCGCGGCCATGGTCGACCGCGACCCTCCCTGAGCATTCATCAGGACGTTGATCTCACTGGCGTCCTGATGGCCGAGCGAGGCGGACGACATCAACACCTGGCAGCGGGCGGCGGCGATATATTGCGCATCGCTCATGTGGTTGGGCTGGGCGAAAGCCGCGGTTGAAAGCGCCAGTGGCGCGATCGCGATGAGGATTTTGAGCATGTTTGATTTCCCGTTCCTGGGCTGTTGATGAATCCTGTGTGCTTGATTAATGGAGTCAAAATCAAATTACTTATAGTAAATATTTTGTATTACAAAGTTGTAATCTGTATAATTATCCATCATTACGCCGTTCACATTTCTCCGCCTTCATGTTGACACCGTTAGACGAGGATTGCGCTGGCCCGGCGGCAGCGGCATGGTGGGGTGCATGAACGCGCCGCCGAAGCCCATCGTCACCCCCTGCATCAAGGTCTGCATTGTCGACGGCGAGAGCGGATTATGCATGGGCTGCTACCGCACCCTGACCGAGGTGGCGGGCTGGACTCGCCTTGACGACGCCGAGCGCGCGGCGATCATGGCGGAATTGCCGGGCCGGCCGGAACGGGTGCGACCGGAAAAGCTGGCGATGTTCGGGCGAGCTTAGGCCGTCGACACCAACCGCGACCGCGCTGCCTCGGCGACCACGCTCAACGCCCGCTCTATGACCTCCACGCCACCGCCGGGCGCGTGGCTGTCGACGGTAAGGATTCGCCGCCAAGCGCGGGCGCCGGGCCGTCCCTGGAACAGGCCGAGCATATGTCGCGTGATCGCCTGCAGGCGGGTTCCCAGGTCCAACTCATCCTGAACATACGGCAGGTATCGCCGGACGGCCTGCTCCGGCGTAACTTCCGGCGCGGCGGGATCGAACACGCGGCGATCCACACAGCCCAACAGGCCCGGGTCATGATAGGCGGCCCGGCCCAGCATCACCCCGTCCAGCGCCCGCAGATGAACCTCGGCGGCATCCAGGCCATCGAGGCCGCCGTTGAGCACGACGGTCAGGCCCGGGCGCTCGCGCTTGAGACGGTGGACCAGCGCGTAGTCGAGGGGCGGCACGTCGCGGTTCTGTTTGGGCGACAGACCCTGAAGCCAGGCCTTGCGGGCGTGGACGATAAACACCCGGACACCGACGACGGCGCAGCGATCAACCAGATCGAACAGGCTGTGTTCGGGGTCCTGATCGTCGACGCCAATCCGGCATTTGACGGTGACCGGCCTGGTGGTGGCCTCGATCATCGCGGCCACGCAATCGGCAACCAGTTCGGGTTCACGCATCAGGCAGGCGCCGAACCGGCCGCTTTGAACCCGGTCCGATGGGCAACCGACGTTGAGGTTGATCTCGTCATAACCAAAGGCGTCGCCGATCCGCGTCGCCTGGGCCAGGGCGACCGGATCGGATCCCCCCAGTTGCAGCGCCACGGGATGCTCGGTCGGTCCGAAGGCCAGCAACCGCCGCGCGTCGCCATGGAGGACCGCGCCGGTGGTCAACATCTCGGTATAGACCAACGCGCGCGCCGTCAGGACCCGATGGAACGCCCGGCAATGGCGATCGGTCCAGTCCATCATCGGGGCGACGGATAGTCTATATGGCTGAAATTGCTGCAATTTCCTGGAATTTTCAATGCGTTTGGTTACGGAATTCGCGCTCGGTTTACGACAAAATGCGCGAGTCTTCGACGGGTCGCCGGACGCACGCTCTAGATTGGCGCGTCGCGCTCCGACATGAGCGCCGCGAAGATCGCCGCCACCCTAACGATGAAGGCTTCCCGTTCACGTCCCCGCAGCGCTTCGCCGCGGATCAGGCGTTCCACAAGGAAGCCAATATAGCTCGCCGCGAACACCCGCGCTCTCGCTTCGGCGTCGACGCCGCCGAGCCAGTCACGGATCGGCCCGAGGAATCGATCCTGTACCAAGAGGTTCAGGAGCGGCGCGGTGGTCGGGGATGTCGCCGCGCGGAGCAGAAACTGGAACCTGTGGGTCCGCGCCTCGTCGGCGTGGGGACTGTCGGCCAGCATTGTCGCCATCTCGTGGGCGAAATTCGCGCGGTCCCAGTCTCGCAGCCCATCGGACCCGAACGAGGCTTTCAGCGCCTCCAGGAACAGGGCTTCCTTGCCGCCGAAATAGCGTTTGACGAGCGCGACGTCGGAGCCCGCTTCTCGGGCTATGTCGCGCAGGGCCGTGCAATCGTAACCCATGAGTGCGAATTGCGTCTTGGCCGCCGCGAGGATGGCCGCGCGAGTAGCCTCGGCGTCGCGCTTGCGGGGGTTGGCGCGAGCGCGGAGAAACGCTGCGGGATCATTCATCGGCGTCTATCTACACGAACCCAGTTGGCTGGTCAGACCTGTTCGCCTAGTCCAAATCAGCGCCAAGTCAATGCTCGTTGACATGAGCGCGGAGTGCGATCAAATTGATTTGTGAGCTACTAAAAGGGGAAGGAAGTCATGAATATCGCAGTTAAGATTGAGGCCGCCGACGCTGCCGCCGAGATCGCCGCCACGCCCCTGGCGAAGCTGAACCCCGCCAAGGTGGAGCGCTTCTACAACGACACCATCTGGCCGGTGTTTGAGCGCCTGCGCCGCGAAGACCCCGTCCACTTCACACCCGAGAGTGAGTATGGCCCCTATTGGTCGATCACCAAGTGGAACGACATCATGGCGGTCGACACCAACCATGAGGCCTTCTCGTCGGCCGAAGGCATCGGCTTGGCCAATCTGGAGGCCATGGCCGAACAGGAAAAAGTCATGGGCGAACGCCGCCGCGGCGCGGGTTTCATCACCATGGACGAACCCGAACACAGCCAGGCGCGCAAGGCGGTGAGCCCGACCCTGGCGCCCAGCAATCTGCACGCGATGGGGCCCCAAGTGCGCGAACGGGCCGGTCAGATCCTCGATTCTCTGCCGATCGGCAGAGAATTCGACTGGGTCGACCTGGTTTCGAAGGAACTGACGGCCATGACCTTGGCCACCCTGTTCGACTTCCCGTTCGAGCAGCGCCGCAAGCTACCCTGGTGGTCGGACATGATCATGAACCAGCCGGGCCACGGGCCGGTGGAGAGCTGGAAGCAGAAGGGTGAGGCGATGTTCGAGTGCTTCAGCGCCTTCACCGAACTGTGGAACCAGCGGGTTAATGCGGAACCCAGCAACGACCTGATCTCGATGATGGCGCACAACCCGGCCACCCGGAACATGCCGATGGATATCTATCAGGGCAACGTGGTGCTGCTGATCGTCGGCGGCAACGACACCACGCGGAACACCATTACGGGCAG
>JAYTXV010000011.1:0-1916 GCA_043742805.1 Caulobacteraceae bacterium
GACGAGATCTTCTATGGCCTGAGCGGAGGCGCGGCGGATGGCGTCATCGTTGGGGTCACGCCTCGCGCCCCGCTGAAGATCGGCGGAAACGTAGTAACGACAGGGCACTGTCAAGGCAAATAAGTATAGGGGGCTGTTAAGCGGAAATCTGGGTCCGGCGCAGCCGAAAAGCGTAGCGAAATCAGCGTCAGTTCACCCGCGACGCTGAAGTAAAAGGTGGCAAAACCCGTTGCCTTGACAGTGCCGCCACCTCCCCTTCCGACGACGAGAGCGGGCGATGAACCGGTTCCGCAGGATGAAGACCCTGCAGAAATTCAGTTCGGTCCACGCCTCAGTCCACAACCACTTCAACCAGGAACGCCATCTCGTCAGCAGGGAAGTCTACAAACAAAGACGCGGTGCCGCACTGGCCGGCTGGAGGACAGTCATGGCCTAAACCCAGTCTGGGTTTGGGTGAACCGCGCCAGGCCGGAGACAAGTTGCCGTTGGACTGACAGCACCCCGGGCAGTCATGGCCTAGCCTGACCACGGGTTTGGGCGAGTTCCGGCCTCCGGAGACACGTTACTGTTAGCCTGACAACACTTTTTGGTCGCATACACGTTTTCCGCGCGTCATTCGCGAGACCGGGCGGGTTCTCCCGCGTTGCGCCTGAGTTGTGGCGCATGGCCCCGGGTTCACATACTCTCCAGACGCCAGACCGGGTGGGACGCCGCGGGCGGCCGTAATGACGGGATAGGACGGTCATGATGCAAGGGACGGCGCCGACGCCTGAGGGTCAGCAATTGATCCCGACGATGGGCGCGTTGCTGGCGGCGCGGCGCGGCCGCGGTGAGGCCGACGCTCTGGTGTTTCCTGACCGTCGCCTCAGCTATGCGGCGCTCGAACAGGCGGCCCGAACCTGGGCGAAGGCGTTCATCGCGGCGGGGGTGAAGCGGGGAGAGCACGTAGGCCTGCTGTTCAACACCTGCCCCGAGTTCGTTGAGGCACTGTTCGGCATCGAGATGGCCGGCGGCGTGGCCGTGCCGATCAATGCGCGCTATCAACCGCGCGAACTGGCATATCTGATTGAAAACGCCGATCTGGTCGCGGCGGTTACGGACGGCGCGCCCAACCCGATGGTCAACTTTCCCGAACGGCTGAAGCAGGCCCTGCCCAGCCTGGCGGATCAAGATGGGGCGGCGCGAAGACTGAATTGCCCGGAAGCCCCGAAACTCCGGCGGCTGATCGCGACAGGCGGTATGGCGGCCGGCTTCACCTGCGCCGAGGAGTTCCTGGCGGCCGGCGCGGGCGTAAGCGACGTCGATGTGGACGCGCGTTGCGCCAGCGTCACGCCGCAGGACCTAGCAATTATTCTCTACACTTCCGGCACCACCGCCAATCCTAAGGGGTGCATGATCAGCCAGCGCGGAATGGTGGCCAATTCGCGCAACCTCGGACGGCGCTACGGCCTCGGCGAGGGGGACCGGTTCTGGTCGCCGCTCCCAGGCTTTCACATCGCCTGTATCCTGCCGTTGGTGGCGGCGATCGACGCCGGGGCCGCCTATCTGACAATCGTGAATTTCGACGCGGGTGTGGCACTGCAGATGCTCGAAGGCGAACGGGCGACGCATGCCTACCCCTGCTTTGTGACCATCATGCAGGACTTGATCAACCACCCTTGCTTTCCCCAGACGGACCTCTCGCGCGTGCGACTGATGAACTCCAACCTGGCGGTGCAGCCGCCCTGGATCGCGGAGGCGATGGCCAAGGCCATGCCCTGGACGGTCCAGGTGGGCACCTATGGCCTGACCGAGGGAGCGGGCACGATCTGCACCAGCCGGACGACGGATTCTTACGAACTGCGCACGGGTCGCCTGGGCACACCCCTGGACGAATGGGAGGTGCGGGTCATCGATCCAGATTCCAGCGCCGTTTT
>JAYTXV010000012.1:0-5679 GCA_043742805.1 Caulobacteraceae bacterium
GGCGATTTCGTTCCGCAATGTCGGCGTTGGGGTGGTCACGATGACGCCCGGGGCCGGGGTGACGTTCTACAAGGCCGGAACCGTGGCCGGCGTGGCCAGCATCGCCCTGGCGCAGGGCGCGCTGTGCACCGCGATCATGGAGGCGTCCAACGTCTGGGTGGTCTCCGGCGTGGGGATCACCTGATGAGCGGGGCGCTGATGGCCCTGGCCGGGGCGGGCGGATTGACCGGCGGCGGGGTGATCACGCCTGGGGTGCTCAACTGGACGGCGATCTACGACACCGACAGCGGAGCGACCAACACGCAGGCGTTCACCCTGATCACGACAGCCCTATCGGTTTCAGCGTCCCTCAGCGGGGGCGGAATTCTCAGCTATGTCCTGAACGGAGTATCGACGACCTACACCGGCGCCTTCGCGGTTCATCCCGGCGACGCGTTGAGCTGGGGCGTCAGTGTCGGCCGTGTCTCCAAGGCCGGCAGTCTGACGGTGACCAACCTCACCGCCTCCACGACCTTGGCGACCGTCGCCTACAGCGTCTTCAGCAGCTGGGACGGGACGGGGTATCACTAATGGTCCGCGTTGAGCGGAACGCCTCGTTCTGGGAGGGCGTGGCGGCGCATCCCGCTCTTGCGGGCGCCTTGATGGGCCTCTCGCCCTCGGCGGTCGGGGCGATCGCCGGGCGGCCGGACGTGCTGCCGATCGCCGCGGAACACGGCGGATTTCTGTTCGCGCGAGCGGACGATCTCGGCTTCGTGGCGGAACTGCATAGCCTGTTCACGCCCCAGGGCTGGGGGCGCGAGGTGCTGACGGCCGGGGTCGAGGCCCTGAATCTGGTCTGGCTGTGCGGCTTCCAGCTGGTGACGACATTGGAAGTTCATTCCAACCCGAAGAGCCGTCCACCCAGAACTTTCGGATTCATCATCGCCGGCGACTGGCGCGAGACACCGTTCGGAAGCCTTCGGCTGTGGACACTATCGCGGGCGGCCTGGGAGGCCAGCCCCGCGGCGCAAAGGAGAAACGCAAAATGCCTATAGCTCTGATCGGGGCCGCCATCGGCGCGGCCGGCATGGTTGGGAGTTCGCTGATCTCGTCATCCGCCAACAGCCACGCCGCGGAAGTGGCGGCGGCCAATAACGCGGCCAACAACAAACTGTCGCAGGACCAGTACAACTCCACCAAGGGGCTGATCCAGCCGTATGTGGACAAAGGCAATACGGCGGCCGACGCCCTGCAGGGCTTCCTCGGCCTGGGCGGTGATCCGACCAAGACCCAGGCGGCGTTCGACAGCTATCTGGGTTCGACCGGCTATCAGTTCACCCGCCAGCAAGGGATCGACGCAGCCACCCAGAGCGCGGCGGGCGCGGGCCTGCTCAACAGCGGCGGGGCGCTGAAGGCCCTGCAGGATCGAGGGACCGGCCTCGCCCAACAATATGGCCAGCAGTACGTGGATAACCTCAACGGGGTCGCCAATCGGGGAACCAGCGCGATCAACGCCCTGACCGGCGCGGGGGCCGCCAACGTGGCGGGGCAGACCGCGAACAACAACGCCGGAACCTCGGCCCAGACCAGCGCCATCACGGCCAAGGGCGCTATCGACGGCGGCCTGATCAACGGCCTGGCCAGCACGGCCGGCAAGTTAATCGGGGCCAGTTCGTTCGGGAGCGGCAACGCCCTGACCGGTTACTCCACCGCATTCAATCAACCCGGCTATGCGCCGTTCGGAGGCTGACCATGAGCGATAGCCATCATATCGGCCCGTGGCCGGACATCACCCAGCCGCCCTACGAGACGACGGCGGGCGCCCAGCCGATGACGGGCCATCCATTGCTCGAAGCCAGGGTGCGGACCCAGATCGCAGGCATGACCGCGCCGCAACATGCGGCGGCGGGGCAGGCCCAAGACCAGGTGGCGGCCATCCTGCATGGTCTGGCGCTGAAGTCGTCAGACCCTGGTGTTCGCCTGTCGATGGCCCGGCACATCGCCGGATTGCACCCGGAACTGGGGATAACACCCCAAGCCATCACCCTGGCCGATGTCACAGACCAGGGACTGACCGAACATCTGGCGGCGGTGATGGCCCTGAAAGATCATCTGAGGCGAGGCGGGCCCGGACAACCCAACCCATCGACAATTGGAGGAACACCCATGAACAACCCATCCGCCCAACCCGGCGTCCGCTACCTGGGGGTAGTCGGCTGATGCCCCGCTTCGCCATCGCCATCAACGGGCAAAACCACGTGTTCGAAGGCCCCAACGCCGACGCCGCGACCCGCTTCGCCCAGCAGTGGGCAAAGGCCAATCCCCAGGCGGTCAACCCCGGCCGACCCGGCGACAGCACGCTGGGCGGGTATGTGGACACCTTCAACCGCGCGGTCCCCGGCCTGTCGGAAATGGGTGCGGGCCTCGCCGCCGGGGGCGGCGTGCTGGACGACCTGATGGCCGGCCGCCCGGCCGACTTCGGCGCCCGATGGAGCCAGGCGCGGGCGCACCAACAGAGCCAGATCGATCAGTTGCGCAACAATCACCCGATCGCCGCCAATATGACGACGGGCCTGGGCCTGGCCGCGCCCCTTGCCGCGGCTTTGGCGACCGGCGGGACAGCGGCCGCGCCGCTGGTGGCGGAAAACGGCGCCCTAGGCCTGCGCGCCGCGGCGACTCGCCTGGCGGCGAATACGGGGCGAAACGCCTTTACCGGCGCAGCGGTCGGAGGCGTGTACGGGGCGTCACAGCCCGGAACCCTGAGCCAGCGTTTCTCAGCCGCGAACCAGAATATGCTGCCGGGGGCGGTGGCCGGCGTCGCGGCGCCGGCGCTGGTCGGAGCGACTCGCGCAGGTCTGGCCGGCGTCCGCGCCCTGACCGACAATCCCAACGCGATACCCAGCGCGCTCGCTCTCGTCGGCGGCGCGATCCAACGCCTGCCTACATCCGAAGACGCTCTGTACAACGCCTCGGTGAACGGTATCGACGGGGTGAACCGGGCGGCAGCCACCCGCCGGATCCCTTGGGACGCCAATGAGCGCCTCCTGGATATGCCAAGATCGATCGTGGCCGCGCCCGACGACGAATTCGCCGCCACAGATAGACTGCAAAATGATCGAGTATTCAAAATGCACCCAGACCTCATTGAGCATTTTCAAGATCATGCCCGAGACTATGTGGTCTCTCCGATTACGGATGACCCGGATTTCAAAGGATACACGGGATTTCAGGTGGCCGGAATTCGATCACGACTCTCCGACTTGTCGGACCATTATCGGCCTCAAGGCCAGCGCGGAGAACGATTGGCGAACGAGATTGATCAAATGAACGCGGATTTCACAGCCATGGCCGGACGTACGCAGCCCGCGTTCGCCAGAGCCCTCACACAGTTGGGCGGAGACCTAAACACGATCAACCCAGGCCGCATCGGCATCCAATACCCATTCGCGGGCTCCAGGGTGAAAAGCATGTTGGGCTATCTGCCCGTTGGCGACATGTTTGATCTTGATGGTGAGGAAGCGGCGGCCGAGCCAGACGTCGAAGAACCCGAACCCAGATTCATGCCGCCGTACCATACGATTCCCGCCAACGATAATTTTCCGATAAAGGATGGGCAACGGGAAAGTCCCCTCGGAATACTACATAATGTCATCAAAAGTGATACATCCGAGCCTACCAGGCTTTTGAAATTGTCAGATTACAGATCTCCAGAAGATCAAACCTCGAAATTGGCGAGGTCAAGCCGAGACTTTTTAGACAATAACTTCGAAGTATCCGCTGCCAATGATAACATTCAGCTCCCTCTCGAGGAGCATGAAGATGAACCCAACGTCACGGATGATCCGGTCGGCGACGCGGAAGCGCAGAGGTTGGCTGCCGCCCAGGCGGCTGAGGCGCGAAGCCTTCTGCCGTTGCGCAATGCCGACATCATAGACTTTGCAGACAGGGCAAGGGCTCGTTCCGCTCTTAGCCCCACGCTGGAGAGCGCCGCGGCGCAAACACAAAACCTTCCGCCGGTCCGCGGCGCCGACATCATCGACTTTGCGGCGCGGCTAAGGGCTCACTCAGGTTTCAGCCCCACGTTGGAGAGCGCTGCGGCGCGATCGCCGTCCTTTCCCAGTCCTAACCCGGACCGAACCAACGCCTTCACGGGCGTCGGTTCGGATAGCAATCTGGCGGCGGCTATAGCCACCAGGACGCCGAGAATGATCAATGACGCCAATTTCGGCATTCCAGGGCTGAACGTCATACTGCCCCTGGCGGCCGGAGGGCGAAGCAGCGATGACCCATCGACTGGCCAGCAGGACCAATAATTCCAGTTGCTTCAGTTCAGGAGACGGAAGGCGGTCGCTAACCTGTCAAAGGGTCAGAACCGGTGGTCGTCGGTCGCGCCAGACGCACCGCCGCCCAAAGTCCCAGCCCCGCCACCGGCACGAACACGCCAAACAACCAGGGGGCGGCGGCCTGAGCGTGGGCCGGCGTGAAGGCCTGGGCGAGCCCGAGCAGGTTGGCCACCGCTCCGGCCGCGGCCGCGCCCACGGCCCCGCCGATCAACTGGGTGGTGGGCACCGCCGCCGAGCCGATAGCGCGGTCGTCATCCGACAAGGCGCGAAGGATCCGACCGGTGGCCAGCGACCAGGAAAGCCCAAACCCGACGCCGATGATCGCCCCCGCCGCGACGATCCAGCCCAGAGGCCAGCGGGCGATCGCCAGGGCCATGATCGCGCAGCCCAAGAGGATGACCGTCCCACCGGCGATAATGAACGCCCCGTGTCGCCGTTCCGGTTGACCGGACACCAGGAATGCCGCGGCGGTCCAGCCCACCGCCATCACCGATACGGCATAGCCGGCGATCAGCGGTGAGACGCGATAGACGCTCTGCAGGATCGCGGCCTCGTACACATTGACCACGATGGTGGCGACCTCCATGGCGAAGATCATCGCATAGCCCGCGCCGGCGGTGGTGGTGGGATTGGCGGCCTCGGGCGGCAGCAGGCGCTCGCCGGGCATGGTGTTGATCCAGGCGGCCAGCGCCAACAACGCAATTCCGACAATCAGCAGCGCGCCGGGCGCCGCAACACCGCCGATCACATCCGCGGCGGCGATGACCAGAATAGCGGCGGCCAGCGCGGTGAGCGTGCGCCAAGCCATGGGCCGAACCTGGGAATTGTCTGTTCGGCGGGCGGGAAGCAGACCCAGGCAGGCCACAGCGAACAGCGCGCCCTGGCCGGCGAACATCCAAAACGCCCCTCGCCAATGACCGGCAGCGGCGAACACCCCACCGATGAATGGACCCAAGATACTGGCGACGCCCCACACGCCGGCGGTGGCACCGAACATCCGCGCCCAAAGCGCCTCCGGGAACACCATGCCGATGGCCACATAGCACGAGCCCACCAGCCAGCCGGCCCCGACACCCTGGAGAATCCTGCCAAGAAGGAACAGCTCTATGGTTGGCGAGGCGGCGCTCAGCACGCACCCCGCCGCATAGGCCAGCGCGGCGATGATCATGGCCGGCCGCAGCCCCAGGCGATGGGAGATCTGTCCGGTGCTCGCGCCAGCCAGGATCGACCCAGTGAGATAGAAGGCTACCGCCCAACCATAGTAGGCGGCCCCGCCCAGGTCGCGGACGACGCTGGGCATGATCGTGGCCGTGACCAGGGCGTCGGCCGCATTGAGCCACACACCCAGCATGACCAG
>JAYTXV010000013.1:0-7864 GCA_043742805.1 Caulobacteraceae bacterium
ATCTGTGGATCCGCCATCACCTCGTCGAAACTTGCCTTGGGAGCCCAGGCTATGTCGGCGGCGAAAAGCATCGCGCCGACCTCGGCCAGGGTCATCCGGACATAGGCCTCGTCGAGCACGGCGCGCAGTTCGAGCGCCACCGCAATGTCCGCGATCGGCGGCGTGAACCGCGGGTCCTCGGCCAGCTCAGGGCGGCCGATCGCCGCCATCAGGGCCGGAAAGCAGCGCGGCGCGCGGATCTGTACGAAGAACCAGCGCCCATCGCCGGCGCGGAAATAGCCACCCAGCGCCACCAGCCGTTCGTCGCGATGCTGAGCCGTCACCGCCTCGCCATAGCGCAGTTTCACCGCCCAGTCCCAGCTGAGCGCATATACGCCGGTGCGGACCAGCGACGCCTCGACCAGCCGCCCGCGCCCGCTCTGCGAGCGTTCATGCAGCGCCGCCAACACGCCGGCCAGAGTCGCCATCGCAGTGGTGTGGTCGCCGAACGCTGGCCGGCAGGACATTGGCTCGACGCCGGGCGGATTGAACGCCGAGGAGACCCCGGTTCGGTTCCAGAACGCGGTCATGTCGAAGGCCGGCTCGTCCGCGCCGTCGCCCTCCAGTCCGAAACCGGTGACCGAAGCATAGATCAGCCGCGGCGCGATCTCGGCCAGCGCGGCGTAGTCGAGGCCCGCGCGGCGCAGCGGACCCGGCCGCAGGTTGGTCACAAACACGTCGGCGCCCTTGAGCAGTGTCAGCATCGCCTCGCGCCCCGCGGATTTGGCGATGTCGAGCACGATCCCCCGCTTGCCGCGGTTCTCCATCGAAAAGATCGGATTGCCGGGATGCTCGTCGGTGCCCGGATAGAACTGGCGGACGGCGTCGCCGGCGGCGCTTTCGACCTTGATCACGTCGGCGCCCCAGTCGGCCATGATCATCGCGCAGCCGGGACCCGCGATCCAGGTGGCCAGTTCGACGACCTTGAGGCCCTCAAGCAGCATGTCGGCGTTTCCTCAGGATCACGGCGCGTCGCCGGCCACGGTGGTCCGGTGCAGGACGCGGGCGTGACCGTCATAGCCGCCGGTGGCGTTATGCAGGCAGCAGCGATTGTCCCACATGGTCAGCATGTTCGCCGCCCAGCGGTGGCGATAGACCAGGCGATCATCGGTCATGTGCTTGAACAGGAAGCCCAGCAGTGCCGCCCCTTCCGCTTCGGTCATGCCCTCGATCCCGATCGTATAGACCGGGTTGACGAACAGCGCCTTGCGGCCGGTCACCGGATGGGTGCGGACCAGCGGGTGGGTATAGGCCTTGTCGGCTTCGACGCTGGGCAGGATCTTCATGCCGGTGCGACCCGCCTCGTTGGCGTAGAAGCCTGCCGCTCCGTAAGGACGCGAGGCGGAATGGACCGCGCGCAACAGCGCGATCATGGCCTGGAACGTCGGCGACAGGGCCTCCCAGGCCCGATAACAGTCGGCATAGAGGGTGTCGCCGCCGGCCGGCGGGATGACCTTGGCGTGCAGGATGGTGATGGCCGGCGGCGTGGCCTGAAAGCTCCAATCCGAGTGCCAGGCGCCGCCGAAGGGCGAAGACGTCTCGTTGGCGTCGCGCCGCACCTCCAGAATATGCGGGCGGTCGGCCAAGGGGGCGACATAAGGGTCCCAGCCAAACTCGCCAAGCTGCAGGGTGAAGGCCTCGAGCTGGTCGTGGGTCAGGGGCTGGTCCGGGAACCAGACCACCGAGTGGGCGGCGAAGGCGGCCTTCACGCCGTCGAGCACCGATGGTGGCAGGGGCCGGGAGAGATCGACGCCGCTGATCTCCGCGCCGAACCCTTCGGCGTTGGCGCGAACCTCCAGAGCCAGCGTTGTCATGGCCATTCTCTCCCATCGCCACTCTCGGCGGGCGTCCGGCCTAGAATGGAGATAACCTGCGCGCTTGGCCAGTGCGGTTGGGGCCAGTGCGGCTGGATCAAGTGCGGTTGGATCGAACAGCGGAGTTCGGCGTTAGGCCGGGGATAAAATGGAAACGAACAGCAGGGTGAGAGTTTGAGGGACATGGGTTGCCCGCACTGCGGTACGCTCCAGCACCTGGGCGAGCCGCTGAAGAATTCGGTCTCGACCTGTGTCGTTTGTCAATCTGAACTTGATCGGACAGCTTTCAAGACTCTCCCCGCGGCTTTGGCTTGCAGTCTGAGCGTGTTGTTGCTGCTGATTCCAGCCAATCTTCTGCCCTTCCTGACGACATCTATTTTTGGCGTGTCGCGCCACAGCATCATGGCCTCGAGCGCCAGAGCCATGTGGACCGACGGCTGGCCTCTGCTGGCCTTGATGATCGGCCTGTTCGTCATCGTGCTGCCGCTGGTGCGCTTCGCGCTGCTGACGGCGGTGCTTGGCTGTCTGCAAATCGGCGTCAAGCCAAACTGGCTTGGCCCGTCATTTCGCTGGGCCAGTCAGTTGCAGCAATGGGCGATGCTCGACGTTTTCCTGGTCGGCCTGTGGATAGCCTATGCACGATTGTCGGCCACCATCAGTGTCGAGGTCGGCGCCGGCGCGGTGTGTTTCGTCGCCGCCGCGGTTCTGTCGCTGGCGGCGCGGGCGACTTTGAATCAGGGCCATATCTGGCGTTTGATCGCACCCGACAGCGAGCTGCCCGCCCACGGCGCCGTTTGCTCGTGCCTAGCCTGCGACTTCACCGTCCCGGCGACCCGTGAGGGACTGCCCTGTCCGCGATGCGGCGACAGGATTTGCGCTCGCGAAAAGGATACCCTGGGCAGGACGATCGCCCTGACTCTGGCGGGAATTCTGCTTTACATCCCCGCCAATATTCTGCCGATCGCCACGCTGCCGATCGGACTCCACCCCACCCAATACAATATATTTCAGGGCGTCATCGATCTCAGTCGGGCCGGCCTGTTCGGCTTGGCGCTTCTGGTGTTCACCGCCAGCTTCGCGATACCGATGCTGAAGCTGGTCGGGCTTGGCTATTGCGTGCTGTCGGTATTGCGACGTTCCCGCCAACGCCTGATCCTCAAGACACGCATCTATCGGATCGTGGAGGAGATAGGCCGCTGGTCGATGGTCGACCCGTTCGTGATCGCCTGTTTCGTTCCCGTCATGCAGTATAACGCGTTTATATTCGGCCGGGCCGAGTCCGCCGCCCCAATGTTTGCTTGCGTCGTGGTCGTTACCATGATCGCCGCCCGCGCCTTCGATCCGCGCCTGATGTGGGACGCGGCGCTGTCGGCTATCCCCGCGCCCAGGAGATTCGCTTGAGCGATCCCACTCCCGCCGTCGACCCCGTGCGCTATCCCCGCACCTTGGCGCGCGAGGTCCACAGCCGATGGCCCGGCCTGATCTGGTCGTTGCCATTGGCCGCCGCCCTGGTTGTCGGTTTCCTGGGACTGCAGGCCCTGGCGCACGCTGGCGTCGACGTCGTGGTTACCTTCGACTCCGCCGCCGACGCCAAACCGGGAGACACCCAGGTCATTTTTAAGGGCCTCTCCGTAGGACGAGTGAAAAAAGTCGCGCTCAGCCGGGACCGCAAACATGTCGACGTGACGCTGAGCCTGAACCCGTCGACCAAACCCTTGCTGCGCGCCAACACCCAGTTCTGGCTGATCGGCGCCAAGCCCAACTTCAGTGATCTCAACTCCCTGAAGGCTGCCCTGGCCGGGGTGACGATCGGTATGGCGCCGGGCGACGGCAAACCGACACGACATTTCGATGGATTGGAAAGCCCGCCCGTGGTCCTGCCGGGCGCTGCTGGGACAGCCTATGAACTGGTGTCCAGCCACGTGGGCTCCGCACGAGCCGGAGCCAGCGTCTATTACCACGGACTGCAGGTGGGCAAAGTCACTGACGTCGATTTGCTCGGTCGAAACAACTTCAAGACCAAGATATTTGTCGAAAATCCATACAACCGGTTCGTCAGCAAAGGAACGTTGTTTTTCAACGTCAGCGCGGTGCGTGTTTCTCTGTCCGGAGGTGGAATCAATACTCAGATTGCGCCGGGGAATGCGGCCCTTGACGGAGGTGTGGAGTTCGATACGCCGTCCGATATCCTCGATCAGTCCATCGCGGCGCCCGGGTCGGCCTTTCCGCTGTTCCTGGACAGGAATCAGGCCGTCGCGGGGCCGCGCGGCTCCCAGGTCTTCTATAAAATCCTTTTCACCGATCCGGTCGGGGATCTTGAGGTGGGGGCGCCGGTCACGCTGCATGGTTTTCAGATCGGCTCGGTCACGGCGCGCGGCCTGAACATCGACCCCGACTCGGGGGCTCTGACGACCCCCGTGACGGTGGGCATAGAACCCGAGCGATTGAACGCCGGCGGTGGACTTGTGCCGGTAATGACCTCGTCTGTTGCGGCCGGCACGGACCGGACGATCAAGCGGTTGGTGGCTCAGGGTTACCGCGCCAGACTGGCCCAGAACCCGCCTGTGGTCGGCGCCCGCCTGGTCAATTTGGTCCAGGTGTCCGGTCCCCGCAAATCCGTTTTGGCCGGCGGTCGTTCCCTGGATGGCGACACCTATCCGGTCATCCCCAACACCTCATCGGGTGACGTCACCGCCCTGACCAACAAGATGAATGATATTCTCGACAAGGTGCAACAGGTGCCGATCGTGCAGATCGGCGACAACGTCCGCCAGATGACGGCTCATTTGAATTCGTTGCTGGGATCTCCCCAGGTCAAGGACAGTCTGGTGCATCTCGACGGCACGCTCAAACAGCTTGATGCCACCATGACCGAAGTCAGGCCCCAGGTGGGACCCCTGATCGCCAATCTGAATCGGGCCGCCGATCAGGTGCAGGCGCTGGCGACCTCCGCCACTGCCGTCGTCAGCGGCGACGGGGCCACACAGGATGCCAGCCTGCCGGCGACGCTGCGCGAGATGACCGACGCCGCCAGGGCGTTCCGCTCCCTGGCCGACTATCTGGGCAGGCATCCCGATGCGATCATCCGCGGCAAGGCGCCCGAAAAGAAATGAAACCTTTCAAACCCCCGCTTGCCGCTTTGCTGTTGCTGGCCCTTACGGCCTGCGCCGGAGCACCTACCCGCTTCTACACCCTGCAGCCCGCCGGCGACCCCGGCGCGGCGCGATCCGCTTATGCGGGGCCGCCATTCCGGGTCGACGCCGTGCACATTCCCGCCGCCCTCGACCGGCCGGAACTGGTGCGGGATTTGCCCGGAGACCGCTTTGTGGTCAGTGACAACGATCATTGGGCCGGCCCGTTGGGTGACCTGTTCCGGCGGGTGTTGACGCAGGATCTTGCCGCAAGACTGCCGGTCGACGCCGTGGTTTTCCCTGACGCCCCCAAGCCGGCCGGGGCTGGAGGGCTGGTGGTGGACATTCTCGACGTCACCCCTCAGGGCGGCGCCGTCGTGATGGACGTCAGCTGGACCCTTCTGCCTTTCCAGGGGCGTAGCGCAGGAACCCGTGCGCCGGATGCGATGCGCCAGAGAACCGTTCGCCTTTCCACCCCGGCCGTCGGCGGCTCCGTCAATGGCAACGCCATGGAACTCAGCGCCCTGGCCGGTCAACTGGCCGCCAATATCGCCGCGGACCTGGCCCATTAAGCAGGGTCGGTCTTTGAGGATTGCTCATGAATATATTCAGGTCGGTTTTCGGAGTGGTGGGCGTCGCAACTGCATTCGCCACCGCGTTGATCATGTCGCCTGCCGTCGCCGCGGTAGCGCCATTGGCGACACCCTTCGAATTGAAGCAGATTGGCCCCGGCGTTTACGCGGCCATTGACGGGCCGCAGGGGCGATCCGGCTCAAACGCCGGCTTCATCGTCGGTGACGATGGGGTCGTGGTGGTCGACGCCTTCTTCAACCCCGATGCGGCCCGCGCGCTGCTGGCGGAAATCGGCAAGGTGACGACCAAGCCCGTCCGCTATCTGGTCAACACCCACTATCACGCCGACCATGTGGGTGGAGACGCCGTGTTTCGTGAGGCGGGGGCTGTAATCATCGCCCATCGCAACGTTCACGGCTGGGTCCGCACCGAGAACCTGCACCTGCTGGGGGGCGACGCCATCAGCCCCAAATCCAGGGCGCTGGTCGAGGGCTTGGCCCTGCCCGATATCGGCGTCGACGGAAACGTGACGCTGTGGCTCGGCGGCCGCCGGGTCGAGGTGGTTACGGTGCGTGGCCACACGGGGGGCGACCTGGTTGTGGCGCTGCCCGATGCAAAGGTGCTGTTCTGCGGTGACATGGTCTGGCGGCGCACCTCGCCAAACGTCATCGATGGCAATGTCGCGGACTGGATCGCCGCCGTCACGTCGTTCGGGGCCATGCCAGACGCGGCGGTGACGCGTTTTGTGCCCGGCCATGGGGACGTGGCCAACGCGGCCGACGTCGCCGATTTCGGCGCCTATCTCCAGCTTCTCGCCACCGCCACGGCTGAGGCGCGTAAGTCTGGTCTGGGGGATGACGCTCTGGTGGCCCGGGTGCTGCCCAGAATGAAGGCCCGCTATGGAGACTGGGCCGCCTTCGACTATTTCGCACCCAAGGAGATCGGCTTCATGAACGCTGAACTTGCGGGTACCAAGCACGTCCCGATTCCCGTGCCCTGATCGGCGCAACGGCGGCGTCAGATTGGAAACCCCCGCAATCAGTGCCTCCGATGTCAGCAAGGATTGCGGACGTTGCGATGGCTAACATCAAGGCTTGAAGTTTCGACGATTTGGCGGGTGAATTATCCAGCACCGTCGTTAATGGCGTCCATCGTACATCGTCGATCCAGTCTGTCTCGGTTTCGTCCGCGGCCCCGGATGATTTCGGAGATCCGGTTAGGCGGCACGTTGATCTGGCGCACTGGTTCGGTCGGTGACACGCCGATTTCCTTCAACGTGCTTGTTCCGGCAGCTCAATATCATAGTTACATATCGCAATATTTACGTTGACTTGCATTCTGCAATCATCTAGCCTCTCTCGCATGTCCAGACGGCACGACATCGACGCCGACGCCCTGACCGCGGCCCTGCTGCAGGCGGTGAAGGAGGCGCGCGCCGCCCAGACCGCCATCGAGGAGGCTGCCAAAGCCGGCCAAACCGGCCAGGCCGGCGCCTCCGTCGAAGCGATCCGCGAGCGTCTCGCCCTGCTGGCGGAATTGCTGGACATGGGCATGGAGATCGTCCGGGCCCTGGATAAGCAGCTGCGCGCCGCCCAGCAGGCCGCCGGTCCGGGCGTCGCCTCGCCGTTGGTGATCGAGGCCGCCGACGCGTTTATTAGGCTTTCGCGCGCCATCCGTCTGACCATGATGCTGCAGACGCGCGCCGAAGACGCCCTGCGCCCCTTGCTGGCCGCCCGCCCGCCCGCTCGGGCAACCGCCCCGTCGGTTCCGCCGCCTGAGACCGTCGCGGATGACGAAACGAGCCAAGAAACCGAGTCCCTCGCCGAAGACGAACCTGTGGCCGAGCGGGAGCCGGCGGAACCCCTCGTCGAACGCGAAGCCGCCGCCGCCGCCCTAGGCCGGGCCGCCGCCCTCGGCCTCTATGACGACATCCGCGCCGCCGCGCGCGAATGCCTGTTCCTCGATTGCAATTATGCCGACTTCCTCACCCGGCCCCTGGACCAGCTGATCCCCGATCTGTGCCGCGACCTAGGCCTGACGCCTGCGCGCCTGCGAGAGGCCGGTTGCGAAGCTCGCCTGAATGTCCGCCCGCCGCCGACCCAACCGCCGCCTTTGCCATCGGGGTCACATTTCCGACCGCGCTCGATACCCTCCCACCTGGCCGGCGCCTCGACTCTGGTCTTCGACCGCGCCGCCATCCTCCATCCACCCGACAGCCGATCCCGGCGGGAGTGAGTTGCGCGACGCGGCGGTGGTGCGTATGACGCCCGGCGCGCTCGGCGGCTCGAGAATGATCGGCGCGCCAGA
>JAYTXV010000014.1:0-5173 GCA_043742805.1 Caulobacteraceae bacterium
AGCGCCGACAACATCCGCAAGGCTTTCCACAAGCTTGCTAAGAAACACCATCCGGACGTCAACCCCGGCGACAAGGCGTCGGAGGAGAAATTCAAGCGGGCCAGCAGCGCCTTCGATCTGCTTGGCGATGCCGAGAAGCGCAAGAAATTCGACGCGGGGGAGATCGACGCCGACGGCCGCGAGGCGATGCGCGCCCACAGCCAAAGCCCGTTTGGCGAGCAGCCTGGGGGCTTCCGGTCGGCCAGCTTCGATGGCGTCGATCTCAACGACATCCTGGGCGACATGTTCGGCGGGCGTGGGCCGGGACGCGGCGGGGCCGCAGGATTCATCTCTCGCGGCGCCGACCTGCGCGCCCGCCTGGAGGTCGACCTGGAAGAGGCCATCGCTGGCGCCAAGAAGCGCATTCCCTTCACGGACGGCAAGACCCTGGACATCAGCATCCCAAAGGGGGTGGTTGAAGGTCAGATACTGCGGCTCAAGGGCCAGGGCGCGCCGGGCCGCGCCGGGCCGGGCGACGCCCTGATCGAGATCGTAATCCGGCCGCACCCCGTCTATCGGCGCGAGGGCGATCATCTGACCATGGACCTGCCAGTCTCCGTCCCGGACGCCGTGCTCGGCGGCAAGGTTCAGGCCGACACGCCGGACGGCCCGGTCACCCTGAATGTTCCCAGAGGATCCAATAGCGGTGCGATTCTGCGGTTGAAGGGGCGCGGCCTAAGCGACGGCCAGGGCCGCCGAGGCGACCTCCTCGCCCGCTTGGCGATCACTTTGCCAGACGATCCCGACCCTGAGTTGGACGCATTGGCGGAAACCTGGCGCCGGGAACGTCCCTACAGCCCGCGGCGGCGGCGCTGAACTTGCTTTCGCTCGGAGTCGGTGGCTCATTCACCCGAGGTTCAGGCAAATCGAGTTAGGGCTGGCCTGTGAAGCGGAACCCAACCCTTAGCGCCGGCGCCTTCGCCTTGGTCGCCATGGTCTTCGCCGCCTGCGGCGGCGCGGCGGCGCAACAGAACGACCAGCGCCGGGGGCGAGATGACTCCCGTGGGGCGCCGCCCCGAAACTATCAAAGATTTGATCCGCCCCAGGCCCGCGATGGGCCTAATCGGCGCGAACCGGGTCCCGGCCCCGATAGCCCCCCTCGGGGGCCATACGTCCCGCAAGGATACCCATCGCCGCCCTACCGGCGCCCGCCGGAAATGTCCGGACCGGGTCAGCGGAGGATTACCCCCCTGTCTGACCTGATCGAGGGACTCAAACGGCGATCCCCGGGTCGGGAACTCGACGCCGACCTGACCTCCGTGGATGGCCGGCCAGCCTATCGAATTCTATGGGTAACGGTTCACGGTCGGCGAATGGATATGATCATAGACGCCGAAACTGGCGCTGTTCTGAGCGAAAGATAGGAGCACGCCATGCGCATCCTGCTGGTCGAGGACGATGTCGATCTCTCGCGACAACTGAAACGCGCGCTCGTCGACGCGGGCTACGTGGTCGACCACGCGCCGGATGGCGAAGAGGCCGCGTTCCTGGGCGAGACCGAGCCCTACGACGCCATCATCCTGGACCTCGGCCTGCCCAAGATCGACGGGGCCGCCGTGCTTGAGGGCTGGCGCCGCGCTGCCTTGACCACGCCAGTGCTGATCCTGACGGCGCGGGGCGCCTGGAGCGAAAAAGTCGCCAGCTTCGACGCGGGAGCCGACGATTATCTGACCAAGCCTTTCCACACCGAGGAACTCCTGGCCCGGCTCAGAGCTCTGGTCCGCAGGTCGGCCGGCCACGCCACGCCGAACTTGTCATGCGGGACGTTGCGTCTGGACCCGCGGGCCGCCCGCGCCTCGGTGGCCGGGGAACCCCTTCGGCTGACCTCGCTCGAATACCGCCTTCTCCACTACATGATCATGCACCAGGAACGGGTCATCAGCCGCACCGAACTGGTCGAACATCTCTATGACCAGGACTTCGACCGCGACTCCAACACCATCGAAGTGTTCATCGGCCGTCTGCGCAAGAAGATCGGCCCGGACAGGGTCGAAACCATCCGCGGGCTTGGCTATCGCCTGGTTCCCATCGGAGACGACGGCGGGCCGGCGTGACGCCAACCGGATCGGGCCGGCAATACGCCAGCCAGTCCTCGCTGGTCGGGCGGCTGGTGTTCCTGGCGGCGGTCTGGAGCCTCGCGGTTCTGGCCGTGGCGGGCGTGGCCTTGTCGCTGTTCTTCACCCAGGCCGAAGTCGCCCAGATCGACACCGAACTTTCCGAGACCCTGGACGGCCTCCTGGCCGGCACACCCGCGCATGGCGCCCTGATCACTGCGCCGGCGGCCACCGATCAGCGGTCGAGGCGGGTCTATAGCGGCTCTTACTGGCAGATCATGACGGCCGAGCCCGCCAGACCCAGCCAGATGGTGCGGTCGCGGTCGCTATGGGATCGTTCGCTGCCGCTACCGAGCGATATCCGCGACTCGTTGGCGAAAACCCCGGGCCAGATCGTTTCTTTCGAGACCAGGGGACCGCTCAATCAACCCTTGCGGGTCGCCGCGATGCAGGGACGCCTGAGTGACATAGCCGCGCCGGTGATCTTCATGGCGGCCGAGGACCGCACCAGTCAGAACCGCGACATTCGCACCTTCGACACCACCATCGCCGTCGCCCTGGTCCTCCTGGGGGCCGGTCTGATCGCGGCGGTGATCCTGCAGGTGCGCGTCGGTCTCCAGCCGTTGTTCGCCCTGCGCCGCGAGGTGGCGGCGGTGCGCACCGGCAAGTCGGAGCGGATTCTGGGCGACTATCCCACCGAACTGCGCCCGCTGGCTGAAGAACTCAACGCGCTGATGGCCCACACCCAGGAGATTGTGGAGCGGCAACGCACGCACGTGGGTAATCTTGCTCACGCCTTAAAGACACCGCTCTCGGTGTTGCTGACCGAAGCCAATCAGCAGCCGGGTCCCCTCGCCGAAGTGGTGACACGGCAAGCCCAGGCCATGGGCCAGCATGTCGACCATCATCTGCGCCGGGCCCGGGCGGCGGCGCGCACCCAAGGTCAGGGCGAGCGCACCCCCGTCGCGCCGGTCCTTGAGGACCTGAGCCGGACCCTGGAGAAGATTTTTCGGGACAAGGTCTCCAGCGTCGACTGGGAATGCCCCGACGACCTGAATTTTCTCGGCGAGCGTCAGGATCTTCTCGAGATCGCCGGTAATGTGATGGAAAACGCCTGTAAATGGTCCGCGGGCCGCGTTCACGTCGAGGCCGAAGGCAGCGGCCCGCGCCAAATTCGCGTGGTCGTCGAGGACGATGGTCCCGGCCTGCCGGCCGATCAGCGCTCGGCGGTGCTCAAGCGTGGCGCACGACTGGACGAGCAGACGCCCGGTTCCGGCCTTGGCCTGGCGATCGTCGATGAACTCGCCCGCGCCTATGGCGGTTCGATCACACTGGAGGCGTCCGTCCTCGGAGGGCTTAAGGCGGTTCTGCTGCTGCCCCGGGCCGAAGGCTGAGCGCTCATGGCCAGCCCCTCGCGCCCCGGCCAGTTTCCCGCTAAATTCCGGTGATGACCTTACTGCCCCGCTCACGCACCGCTCGTCGACGCCTGATGGTCGTCGCCGCAGCCGCGCCCATTCTGCTGCTCGCCGTCGGCTTGGTTTTATATGGCCTGAGGGACTCGATTTCTTATTTCTACACGCCCGGCCAAGCCAAGGCGGCCCACGTTCAGGCCGGCCGGTCAATTCAGCTGGGCGGCCTGATCGTCAGGGGTAGCGTGGACCGGCATTCAGGCGGAGACATAAGCTTCGTCGTCGCCGACCGGATCGCCCAATCCAAGGTGGCCTACAGGGGGGCGCTGCCCGATCTGTTCCGCGAAGGACAAGGCGTTGTGGCTACTGGCGCCTACGACAATGACGGCGTTTTCGTCGCCAGCCAGGTGCTTGCAAAACATGACGAAAAATACATGCCACGTGAGGTCGCCCAGGCGCTAAAAGCACAAGGTCAGTGGCGGGGAACCGGCGCGCAACCGGCCTATGCGGCGGCGGAAACCGTCGGTCGTCCCTAAAAAGACAAATCGGGACGCCGACATCTTGGCGCCCTCAATGAGCGTTAGTTTCCGGTGCGCCCGGAGCGAAGAATACTCGGCGGGACCTCCCGCTTCAGGGCGACGATACCTACATCCATCAAGCCCTGGCAAACCCATCGCCGGGAACAAGGAAATAAACCGATGGCAATCAGTAAATCACATGTTTTGGTAGGCGCGATCGCCGGCGCCGGAATCGCGGTGGCCGCCATGGCGGGCGCCGGCCTGCACGGAACGGCGCCCGGCGCCGATGGTTTCGGCCATCTGATCAAGGCCTCGACCGATCCGGTGGTCAGCTCCTCGCCCGGCGCGCCGATGTCGTTCGCCGATATCTTCGAAAAGGTGTCGCCCGCCGTGGTCTCGATCAAGGTGACCTCCAAGGTCGATATCAGCACCCTACACGCCGGCCCGGGTTTTCAGGGTTTCCCTTTCGGCCTGGTCCCCCGCGGACAACAAGGGGGAGGTGACGGCGATACCGACGCCCGTCACGCGCCCAAGCAGATGTCTTCCGGTTCGGGCTTTTTCATTTCGGCCGACGGCTTCATCGTCACCAACAACCACGTCATCGAGAATGCCGAGGACATCAAGGTGGTGCTCAAGGGCGGACAGGAACTCAAGGCTGTGCTCGTCGGTCGCGACGAGGGCACCGATCTGGCCGTGATCCGTGTCGAGGGCCACAATTTTCCATTCGTAAGCTTCGAGGATCGCGCGCGGCCGCGGGTGGGCGATTGGGTCCTGGCGGTGGGCAACCCCTATGACCTGGGCGGCACCGCAACAGCCGGGATCGTTTCGGCCTATAACCGCGATATCGGTGAGAAGTTCGTCGACTACATCCAGATCGACGCCCCGATCAACCGCGGCAATTCCGGCGGCCCTACCTTCGACAGCTATGGCCGGGTAATCGGCGTCAACACCGCGATCTTCTCGCCATCCGGCGGCTCGGTCGGGATCGGCTTCGATATCCCGGCCGATATCGCCCAGAGGGTCACCACGGAATTGATGCAGGGCCGTAAGATCACCCGCGGCTATATCGGCGCGACGATCCAGGATCTGAACGAAGAAATGGCCGGCTCCTGGGGCCTGAACGGCCGCAAGGGCGCTATCGTCGCCGGGCTGG
>JAYTXV010000015.1:0-1506 GCA_043742805.1 Caulobacteraceae bacterium
GAACTCAGGTTGTCGAAAACCACGGGCCGCCAGCCGCTTTCCGCCAGGGCCTTGGCGGTGTGCGAGCCGATGTAGCCGGCGCCGCCGGTAACCAGGACCGACGCGGTCACGCGGTCATTCTTTCCGCCTTCAGGATCGTCACCTCCGGCTCCAGCATCTGGCCCTTCATCACACCGTCGCCCTTCGTCAACGATACCGGCGCGGAGAGAATGGCGCGGGCGACGTCCATCCCCTCCACCACCCGGCCGAACGCAGCGAAGCCGGCGTTGTCGCCACTCTGGCTTGGGTCGGCGTCAAGCGAGACGATATCGCCGATGCAGATGAAGAATTCCGAAGTCGCCGTGCCGGGGGCGTAACGGGCCATGGAAATGGTCCCGTCCTTGTGGCTGAGCCCGGTCGACTTGGTGCTCTCATGGGCGATCGGCGGGTAGGACTTGGCCAGGTCGTTCTTCATGCCGCCCTGCACGAGGCCGACCAACGGATCGGGGACCAGTTTCATCGCCCGATAGAACACCGCGCCATCGAACCGTTTGGCGACCACGTAGCGCAGGAAATTGGCGCAGGTGACCGGCGCCTTGTCCGCCGATAGTTCCAGGGTGATGTCGCCCAGCGCGGTCCGGAGGACAACGCGCGGAAGCGCGGGCGCAGGCGTCTGGGCTATGGCGGCGGTGGCGGCCAATGCCCCGGCGCCGGTCAGGACCACGCGCTTGGTTACGATCATCATGGCTTGAGTTTGTACCCGGTGCGGAAAATCCACCAGATGGCGAACAGGCAGGCGGTCGTGAAACCCAGGGTCATGCCGAGACTTAGGCCCACCCCCACGTCCGAGACGCCGTAGAAGCTCCAGCGGAAGCCGCTGACCAGATAGACCACCGGGTTGAACAGGGTGATCTTGCGCCACAGGGGGGGCAGCATGTTGATCGAATAGAAACTGCCGCCCAGGAACGTCAGGGGCGTGATGATCAGCGTCGGCACCACTTGCAGTCGCTCCCAGGTCTCGGCCCATACCCCGACGATGAAGCCGAACAGACTGAAGGTGATCGCCGTCAGGATCAGGAAGGCGGCCATCCACAGCGGGTGGGCGATATGGTAGGGGACAAAAATGCGCGCGGTGATCAGGATCACCACGCCCAGAAGCACCGACTTGCTGGCCGCCGCCCCGACATAGGCCACTACCGCCTCCCACCACGCCACCGGCGCGGAGAGCAACTCGTAAATCGTGCCCGACCATTTGGGCATGTAGATGCCGAACGAGCCGTTGCCGATGCTCTCGGTCAGCACCGAAAGCATGGTCAGGCCCGGCACGATGAAGGCGGCGTAGGAGACCCCGTCGATCGCCTTCATGCGTGAGCCGATCGCCGTGCCGAACACCACAAAATACAGGGAGGTGGAAATCACCGGCGACAGCAGGCTGCCCACCAAAGTGCGGAACCACCGGGCCATCTCGAACAGATAGATGGCGCGCATGCCGTTGAGGTTCATCGCGGCGCCCTGACCAGACTGACG
>JAYTXV010000016.1:0-9099 GCA_043742805.1 Caulobacteraceae bacterium
GGCTTGTCCAGGTTGTTGACATAGAGCATGGCCGGGGCGAAGGCGGCGTCCAGCTCCATGCCCTTGACCTCGACGATACGTGGAGCCCCCGCGATCACCGTGCCGGCGAAGGCCCGGCGGCCCATGTCGGTCAGCACGGTGATGCGCATCAAGCTGTCATAGATCGGCGAAACCTCCTGGCGGGATTCGGAGACGGTGACGCCACGTTCTTTGGCGACGGCGGGGGCGGAGACCATGTTGATCTCGGCCAGCATCGGCCGCAGCACGCCGGCCAGGGCGGCGGCGGTCAGTGGCTTGACGTTCAGGTCGGCCAAATGGCCCTCATAGGCGATGTCGACGCCTTTGAGGCCGATATCGACCATCTGGCCGGCGAAGGCGCCCAGTTTCTCGGCCAGAGCCACGAACGGACGCAGTTTCGGAGCCTCATCCGCGGTGATCGATGGGCTGTTGAGGGCGTTGGCCACGGCGCCGTTCAGCAGATAGTCACTCATCTGCTCGGCTACCTGCAGGGCGACATTCTCCTGTGCCTCGCCGGTGGAGGCCCCCAGATGCGGGGTGGCGATGAAATTTGGAGCCCCGAACAGCACATTGGTCTTGGCCGGCTCCTCGACAAAGACGTCAAAGGCCGCCCCGCCGACCTGGCCACTCTCCAAAGCCGCGCGCAGGGCCGCCTCGTCCACCAGCCCGCCTCGCGCGCAGTTGACGATCAATACGCCCTTCTTGGTCTTCGCCAGGGCCTCGGCGGACAGGATGTTGCGGGTCTTGTCGGTCAGCGGCGTGTGTAGGGTGATGACGTCGGCGCGGGCCAGCAGGTCGGTCAGCTCGACCTTTTCCACGCCGATCTCGACCGCGCGTTCAGGTGACAGGAAGGGGTCATAGGCGATGACTTTCATCTTCACACCGTTGGCGCGGTCGGCGACGATCGAGCCGATATTGCCCGCCCCGATCAGCCCCAGGGTCTTGGCGTAGAGTTCGACCCCCATGAAGCGGTTTTTTTCCCACTTGCCGGCCTGGGTGGAGGCATCGGCGGCCGGCAGTTGCCTGGCCAGGGCGAACATCATGGCGATGGCGTGCTCGGCGGTGGTGATCGAATTGCCGAATGGCGTATTCATCACCACGATGCCGGCGGCCGTGGCGGCGGGAATATCCACGTTGTCGACGCCGATGCCGGCCCGGCCGATCACTTTCAGGTTAGTGGCGGCGGCGATGACGTCCTTGTTGGCCTTGGTGGCGGAACGGACGGCCAGGCCGTCATAGTCGCCGATGATGGCGATCAATTCATCCTTGGTCAGGCCGACCTTGACGTCTGTATCGACGCCGCGCTGACGGAAAATGTCGACGGCGGCGGAAGAGAGGGCGTCAGCGATGAGAACGCGGGGCATGGGTATGTTCCTTAGGGTTGGGTTGGGCCCCATCCCCCCTTCGGAGGACCGCCCCCGAGGGGGAAGTGAGACACCCTCACCCCCCCTTGAGAGAGGAGGACCGCGGAGCGGTGGAGAGGGCCTCCGTGAGGCGCCGAAAATTCAGACGGGGATCAGCTCGGCCGAAACCTGAGCGAAGGCCCAGTCGAGCCAGGGGGTCAGGGCTTCCAGATCGTCGGCCTCGACGGTGGCGCCGCACCAGATCCGAAGACCGGGAGGCGCGTCGCGATAGCCGCCGATATCCAGGGCCACGCCTTCTTTTTCCAGAAGGCCCGCCAGTTTCTTGGCGAAATCGGCTTGGCCGTCGGCGTTCAGCGCGGCCACTGTCGGGTCGACGACCTTCAGGCAGACCGAGGTGTTGGAGCGGCTGGCGGCATCGGTGGCGAGGAACGCGACCCACGACGTCTGGTCGACCCAGGCCGCCAGGGTGGCGAGGTTGCGGTCGGCGCGCGCGCGCAGTTCGGCCAAGCCGCCGATGTGGGAGGCCCACTTCAAAGCGTCCAGATAGTCTTCCACGCACAGCATCGAAGGCGTGTTGATCGTGGCGCCTTCAAAGATGTCGCGGCTGATCTTGCCGCCCTTTGTCATCCGGAACAGCTTGGGCATTGGCCAGGGGGGCGTGTAGCTCTCAAGTCGTTGCACGGCCCGAGGCGAGAGGATCAGCACGCCGTGGGCAGCCTCGCCGCCGAGCGCCTTCTGCCAGGAAAAAGTCACCACATCGAGCTTCGGCCAGTCGAGCGCCTGGGCGAAACAGGCGCTGGTGGCGTCGCAGATGGTCAGGCCGGCCCGATCGGCGGCGATGAAATCGCCATTGGGAACCCGCACGCCGGAGGTGGTGCCGTTCCAGGTGAAAACCAGGTCGGCCTCACCGCTGACCTTGGCCAGGTCGGGCAGGGCGCCATAGGGCGCGTCCAATACTTCGGCCTGAAGCTTGAGCTGTTTCACCACATCGGTGACCCAGTCTTTGCCGAAAGACTCGAAGGCGAGAAGTTGGACCGGGCGCGGCCCCAGCAGCGACCAGAGCGCCATCTCCAGGGCCCCGGTGTCGGAGCCTGGAACGATGCCGATCAGATAGTCGGCCGGAACCTCCAGCACTTCGCGGGTGCGGTCGATGGCGGCCTGCAGGCGCGCCTTGCCGGGCTTGGAGCGGTGCGATCGCCCGAGGATCGCGGTTCTGAGGTTTTCGGGGGCCCATCCGGGGCGCTTGGCGCAGGGGCCAGATGAGAATTCGGGCCGGGCCGGGCGCATGGCCGGCTTGGCGGGGGTGGTCATAGCAATGTCTCCCATCCTTACAGATGGACAGCGCCCCGTTGGGAGGGCGTGGCCCGGAGGCGACAGGCCCTCTTTCGCCGCCGGATGCAAGCGTTTTTTGCGGTTCGGCTTACTGAGCTTCCCGATCAGCCGCTGAAACTGTTTCGCCCCGTTGCTGATATCCGGAAGCTGGTCGAGGGATTGGCGTGTTCCCGGGTTTTGCCGTGGCTCGCCGGACCCGATTGTGCGAGCTTGCCCCGATGATCCCCGACTTGTCCTCGCTACAAACCGCCATCGCCCAGGCTGAGGAGGCCCTCACCTATGGCTCGGCTCCGATCTCGACCTGGCCATCGGCGCAGGCCGCCCGCTGACCCGCCGCGAGAGTGGCGCTTTGGCGGACGCATTCGAGGAAACAGACCTGCCCTATAGAGTCGAGCTGATCAAACGCGAATGGGCGCCATCAGGTTCCAGCCCTGAACGCAGCTAGGGCCACAGTAGGTGACGTGGGTCGCCTCATACCGCCAGCATCACCTTGCCCACATGCGCGCCGGCTTCCAGGTAGGCATGGGCCGCCGCCGCCTCCGCCAGCGGGAACACCTTGTCGACGATCGGCTTCACCGCGCCGGAGGCGACCCACGGCCAGACCACGCGCTCGATCTCGGCGGTCAGCCGGGCCTTTTCGTCGGCGTCGCGGGGCCGCAGGGTCGAGCCGGTGATCACCAGGCGCTTTTGCATGATCTTCATGATCGGCAGTTCGACCGTCCCGCCGGCCAGGGTGGCGATATGGACGAGGCGGCCCCCGACATTCAGCGCCTCGAGGTTCTTGGGGAAATAGGCGCCGGCCACCATGTCGAGGATCACATCTGCGCCGCCGGCGGCGCGGACCACCGCCTCGAAATCCTCTGACGAGGCGTCGATGGCGATGTCGGCGCCAAGCGACCGAGCCTCAGCGGCCTTGTCCTTGCTGCGGGCGGTGGCGATGACGCGGGCCCCCGCGGCCTTGCCCATCTGGATGGCGGCCACGCCGATGCCCGAGGTGGCGCCGTGCACCAGCAAGGTTTCGCCGGCCTTCAGCGACCCGTGCTCAAAGACGTTGGCGTAGACGGTGAAGACCGTTTCCGGCAGGCTAGCCGCCTGGGTGAAATTAAGCTCGCTGGGGATCGGCAGGGCGTGACGGGCGTCGCACACGGCGAACTGGGCATAGCCGCCGCCGCCCAGCAGCGCGCAGACCCGGTCACCCTCGCGCCACCGGCCCCCGCCGACGGCGACGGTTCCCGCCACCTCCAGGCCCATCGTGGCTGGCGCGCCGGGCGGCGCCGGATAGAATCCCAGCCGCTGGATAATGTCGGGCCGATTTACGCCGGCGGCGTGGACGGCGATCAGGATTTGACCTTCGCCGGGAGTGGGTGTCGGAATCTGGGCGGCTCGGAGCGCCGAGGCCGGTCCCTTGCCGCCCTCGATCTCGATGGCGGTCATTTCGGCCTGCGGCATGGGCTTCCCTATCCTGATCTTGCGCGGTTACCCCGCCTGCCCCAGATAGCGCCTTGGCCGAGCATCGGCAAAGGGAGAGCCTGGCATGGCGGAAGAACCGGCGGAGGCGCGGCGCGCGCGGGGCCAGGCCCTGCTGGACGTGTCGCGCGAAGACCTCGAACTCTATGGCGCGGATGAACTCCTTGAACGCATTGAGCTGTTGGAAGCCGAGATCGTCCGGGTCCGGGCGCAGATCGCCAAGAAGCAGTCCAGCAGGGCCGCAGCCGACGCCCTGTTCTCCAAACGGGACTGAGCCTGTTTGACCCAGTTCGACCTTTCCACCGGCGCCGGCCGACGGCGGGCCGTGGCCGATTATCTCTGGAAGGACCATGCCTATCTGAGGCTGGGGTTTTCCAACGCTCACTGGATATCCGACGAACTGGTCCGCACCAACCAGCCCTGGCCGTTTCAGTTCAAGGCCTGGGCGGATCGGGGGATCAGGACGGTGATCAATCTGCGCGGTGGTATCCACACCAGCTTCCGAGCGCTGGAGGTGGACGCCTGCCGGCGCTACGGGCTGGACCTGGTGGACTTCGTGGTCGCTTCTCGCGATGTGCCGACGGCGGAAAAGGTGCTGGGGGCCCAACAGCTGTTCGACACTGTCCGCTATCCGGCCCTGATGCACTGCAAGTCGGGCGCTGACCGCGCCGGGATCATGGCGGTGTTCTACAAGCACTTCCGGCAGGGTCAGCCGATCGCCCAGGCAATCTCTCAGCTCTCGCCGAAATATCTGCACGTCCGAGCCGGGCTGACTGGTGTGCTCGACTATATTTTCGAGCGCTATCTGAAAGAGGCCGAGCCGGCCGGCCTCACGTTCCTGGAGTGGGTGCAAAGCCCGGCCTACGACCCAGTGGCGATCAAGGGCGACTTCCGCGGCCAGTGGTGGGGAACCGTGCTGACCGAGCGGCTGCTCAGGCGCGAGTAGCCTCCTCGACCAGCGGGTCGAGCAGCTTGTGGGCGTGGATGATGAAATAACGCATCAGGGCGTTGTCGACCGTGGACTGCGCTCTGGCCCGCCAGGCGGCGAAGGCCATGTCATAGCTGGGGTAGGCGCCCACCAGGTCGACCTTGGACAGATCCTTGAACTCGATCCCCGCCACATTCTTCAATTCGCCGCCGATCACGAGGTGCAGCAGCTGTTTGTCGGACATGATCAGGCCCCTATTTCCCGGCTATGGCCAGCCCATCTACCAGCACCGAAGGCGTATCCGCCGATCCTCGGCGCAGCAGATCGGAGCCAGGGATCAGCCGTGCATAAATATCGATCAGATTGCCCGCCACGGTGATTTCGGTGACCGGATAGGCGATCTCGCCGTTTTCGAACCAATGGCCGGAACAGCCCACCGACCAGTCGCCGGTGTTGTAATTGATCGACGGCCCGAACATCGAAGTGACCAGCACGCCTGACCTGGCGTCGCGCATCAGAGTCGCCTGATCGTGTTCGCCGGGCTGAAGGATCAGATTTGACGGCGAGACACCCGGTGGTCCGGCCAGACCGCGCGAAGCGTGGCCGGTGGTTTCTAGGCCCAGTTGGCGCGCCGTGCTGGAATTGAGCAGCCATGTGGTCAGCACGCCCTGGTCTATGAGGTTCATGCGCTGATTTTCGACGCCCTCGTCGTCGAAAGCCGAGGATCCCAGGCCGCGTAGCTTATGTGGATCGTCGGTCAGCGTCACCGACTTGGAAAAGATCGCCTTGCCAAGGCGATCCTTCAGAAACGACACGCCCCGCGCCACGGCCGGCCCGGCGATGGCGCTTATCAGCGGACCCAGCAGGGATCCGGCCAGGCGGTTCTCGAAAATGACCGGGGCCGTGGTCGAATCGATCTTGCGGGCGCCAAGGGCTGAGACCGCGCGCCGACCCGCTTCCGAGCCGATCGCCTCCGCCGTAGGCAGGTCCTCGAGCCAGCGCGTGGCCCGGCCTTCGTGGCCCTGCTCCATGGCCGCGCCCTCTCCGGCGATAGCCTGAGCGGATAGAGAGAACGCCGTTCCCCGGTGTTCGCCGTGGAAGCCATCGGTGGACACCAGTCGCCAGCTCGACGCCGACCAAGTCGCCGAGGCGCCATTGGAATTGCTGACGCCCGCCACGGCCCGGGCCGCGGCCTCGGCGGTCCGCGCCTGATCCTCCAGCGCCTCAGGGTTGAGTTCGGTGGGATCGAACAGATCGAAACTGGCTGTGGAACCCCGCGCAAGGCGGTCGAGCGCAGGCAGGCCGACCCATGGGTCCTCTGCCGCCAGCTTGGCCATCGCCACCACGCGCTCGACCAGCTTGTCTCTGCCGGCCTTGGAGATATCCGATCCCGAGACCGACGCCTGGCGCTTACCGACCAAAACCCTGATGCCAAGGTCGCGGGATTCCTCGCGCTCCACCTCTTCCAGCGCGTCCAGACGGACGGTTACGGATAGGGACTGGCGTTCGGCGAACGCCACCTCGGCCGCATCGGCGCCGGCGGCCAGGGCAGCGGCGGCGACGTCGTTCAACAGGTCTTGATCCATGACGGCGATATGGGCGATGGCGCCGTCGCGGGCAAGCGCTCCGGTTGCGGACCCGGACCGGAGTGTCAGGCGATGAGGTCAGGTGTCAGCTGATTTTCGAGCTTGGCGATCTGATCGCGGAGGATCAGTTTGCGTTTCTTGATCCGCGCGATCCGCAACTGATCGGGCATGGCCAAGCCGTGGAGAGCCTCGACTGCGGCATCGAGGTCCTGATGCTCCTGGCGCAGGCGACCCAGTTCGAGACGGATCGTGGCGTGCCGCTCGACTGGCGTCTCGTCGTCCATGGCGTCAATCCGAAAACTAGATACTATTCTTCCCTACCAGACACTCGACAGGCTTCAAGGCGCCGCGACCAGCCGAGCCAGAAGCGTGGCCGGCGCAGGCGGACCCCAGGCTTCGATCATGGTCTTCATCGCCTCCAGGGGCTTCTCCATGACCTCGCCCGGCGCTGGCGCCAGAAGCTCCAAAGCGTTCAGCAGCACGCGCTCCGCGGCCAGTTCCGCGGTCTGAATCCGGTCGCGCACGGAATGACTGGCCGTGTGGCCTAACCAGGGGTGAGGCGTCAGCCCAATACGGACGGCGCGCAACGGAATCAGCACCTCGCCGTTCCAGGCCGTGGCGACGTCGATGGCGCGGGCAAGGATTTCAAGTGAGATCCGCCGCTTCTGATCAATAGTCCACAGCCGCCACAGCAAAAGCGCGACGCATTGCCGATGGGCGTCCTGTAGTTCCAGACAGAGGGCCTGCATCCCCGGGCGCCCCCAGAAGGCGGTGGCGAAGTCCCAGGCGGTCAATCGGCTCCATCCGTGGCGGCCGCGCCGACGGGGGTCATGCCGTCCCAGCGCTTCACCGCGTTCCACGACAGACCGAAGAGATCCAGGCATCGGCCGACCGACTGATCGACAATGTCGGCGATGTCTCTGGGATTGGCGTAGAAGGCCGGCAGCGGCGGAGCCAGAGTGGCGCCCATCTCGGCCAGTTGAACCATGGTGCGCAGGTGGCCCAGGTGCAGCGGGGTCTCGCGCACCATCAGCACCAGAGGGCGTCGTTCCTTGAGGGTGACGTCGGCCGCCCGGGTCAGCAGGCTGCTGGTGACCCCCGTGGCGATCTCGCTCATGGTCCGCACCGAGCATGGTGCGACGATCATGCCGATGGTTCGCGCCGAGCCCGAGGCGATCATCGCGCCGACATCGCCCACCCGATAGGTCACGTTGGCTTTGGCGGTCAGATCAGCGATGGTAAGAGTGGTTTCCTGGGCCAGGGTCAGCATCGCGGCGCGGCTGACCACCAGATGGGTTTCGACGCCCAGTTCGCGGCAGGCGTCCAGAACTCTCATGCCATAGACGATCCCCGACGCTCCCGAGATCCCCACCACCAGCCGTGGCTGATTCGCGATCAATGCAGATCTCCCTCGCCGGAAATTTGGGCGCTGCCGACGTTCCCCAGGAAGCGCGGTCCGTCAAACAAACTTATTTGATCTGACTTTTTTCCGCCAAGGGTGTTCACTGCTTCCGGCGGGGCAGCAATGGAGTTTCCCATCATGGCAATCGAGGCTCGTATCCGTGAACTTGGCGTGCGGCATCAATCCCTGGAACGCGCCATCGAAGACGAGACCAGTCGGCCGGTCGCTGACGCGATCCGGTTGCGGGATCTCAAGCGAAAAAAGCTGCGCCTGAAAGAGGAAATGGAAAGCCTGCGGTCCCGGCCTCACTAACCTCGCTGCAGGCCGCTGCCGAGGCCCGGCCTAGGCCTCCGCCTCGGACGCCATCTGGGCGGTGCTCAGCAGAGATGCGCCTTCGGGCTCGGCGATGCCGCGCTTGGCATCGTCCTTCGCCCGCTTTTCCGCCGCTTTCTTGACCAGGGCGTCCAACTCCAGTTGGCCGATCAGGCCCAGAGACACGGGGTCCACCGGCTTGACGTTGGTAGAATTCCAGTGAGTCCGATTGCGGACCTGATCGATGGTGGCCTTGGTGGTGCCCAGGACTTTGGCGATCTGGGTATCGGTGATCTCCGGGTGGTTGCGCACGAACCACGCGATGGCGTCGGGACGGTCCTGCCGGCGCGAGACCGGGGTGTATTTCGGCGCCTTTTTCATCGGCTTTAGCAGGCCAGCGTGGCGGCTCTCCTGGGCCTTCATTCGATAGACGGGGTTGGCCTGGGCGGCGTCGAGTTCCTCGCGGGTCAATTGGCCATTGGAGATGGGGTCGGCGCCGCGGATGTCGCGGGCCACTTCGCCATCGGCGATGCCCTTCACTTCAAGTGGGTGTAGGCCGCAGAAATCGGCGATCTGGTCGAAGGTCATGGAGGAATTGTCCACGAGCCAGACGGCGGTGGCCTTGGGCATCAGAATGTCGGTCATGACGGTCTCCAGAAACAGCGGCGCCCGGCCTTGCGGCCGGGCGGT
>JAYTXV010000017.1:0-1730 GCA_043742805.1 Caulobacteraceae bacterium
CCGCTTGCGGCCAGGATGTTGCCAAAAGCGGCCAAGTTGTTGCCGAAAAGCTGCCCTCCAGTGGCCAGGAAGCTGCCGAAGGGTTGCCAGAAATTGACACGCCGCAAACCTCGCCGCCCGCTAGATCGGCTCCGCCGCGATCCGCTTGTCGAGATAGGCGCCCACCCGGGTCTCCACCTCGAACAGGTTCTCGGTCCAGAAGTGTCCGCCGCCTTCGACCAGTTCGCTGTCGATGACGATGCCCTTCTGGGTGCGCAGCTTGGCCACCACCTTGTCGACGTCGGCGTGCGGCACGACGGTGTCGGCCGATCCGTGCAGGAACAGGCCCGAGGCGGGGCAGGGGGCCAGAAAGCTGAAATCATACATATTGGTCGGCGGCGAGACCGATATGAAACCGTCGGTCTCGGGCCGCCGCATCAGCAGCTGCATCCCCACCCAGGCCCCGAAATCAAACCCCGCCACCCAGCATTGCGAGGCGGCCGGATGGGTCGATTGCAGCCAGTCCAGCGCCGTGGCCGCGTCGGCCAGTTCGCCGATGCCACCGTCGAAATCGCCCTGACTGCGGCCGACACCGCGGCTGTTGAACCGCAGCACGGTGAAGCCCCGCTTCATGAACAGGTGGAACAGTTGCACCGACACCGGGTGGTTCATCGTGCCCCCCGCCCGGGGATGGGGGTGCAGGATCAGGGCGATCGGGGCGGTGTCGTCCTTACGAGGGGAATAGCGGGCTTCGATGCGGCCGGCGCTGCCGGGCAGAATGATATCGGGCATCAGCGGTCCTGACGGTGGGGCGGACGGGGCCAAATACTTGACCGCCCACGTTGGTCTTCATATATGGAGCGCCTGGACCCAGGTGGGTCCGGCTTCCCGCGAGGGAGCGGTTCATAGCAACAACCGACCCCAAATTGCGAGAAAATTACGACATGCGTCTTCAAGGCTATCGGGCCATATCATGCAGTTGAGCACCAAAGGACGATACGCGGTCATGGCCATGACCGAACTGGCCTCCACCGAGCGGGTGGGGCCGATGACCGGCCGCGCCCTCACGCTCGCCACCATCGCCGAACGCCAGCAGATTTCCCGGCCCTACCTCGAGCAGCTGTTCGCCCGGTTGCGGCGCGAAGGCCTAGTGCGCTCGGTGCGCGGTCCGGGCGGCGGCTATCGTCTGGCTCGCCCGGCCGAGCAGCTGTCGGTGGCTCAGGTGGTCACCGCGGTCGACGAGCCCCTGCGCGCCACGCGGTGTGCCGGCGACGGCCCCGGCTGCATGAGCGGCGGCGCGCGTTGTCTGACCCACGACCTGTGGGTGGAGACCGGCAAGCAGATTCAGACCTATCTCGAGGGGATCTCCCTGGCTGATGTGCTGGCCGGGCGGCTGCGTCCCGAACAGGCGCCGCTGCAATGACCACCCTCGCCGACAACATCGCCGTCTATCTTGACTACAACGCCACGGCCAAGGTCCGGCCCGAAGCGCTCGCGGCCATGGTTGGCGCGCTGGAGCTTACCGGCAATCCGTCGTCAGCCCACGCCTCGGGCCGCGCCGCCCGCGCCGTGGTCGAGACCGCCCGCCTCGAGGTCGCGGCTTTGGCCGGCGCCGCCCCGGCCGCTGTCACCTTTCTTAGTGGAGGAGCCGAGGCCAACGCCCTGGCCATCAACAGCGCCATCGCCGCCGGCTTCACCCGCGTGATCGTCGGCGCCGTCGAGCACGACACGGTCCGCGAAACCGCCCTGGC
>JAYTXV010000018.1:0-4570 GCA_043742805.1 Caulobacteraceae bacterium
CCGGAAAGCTTGACTGCGCTATGAAAACTCCGGCTGCGCCGTGAAATCTGTGTTTTCCAAATAGGGCGACAATGGCTATCACTTATCCGGTTGGCCGGCTATGTCTCGGCCATTCTGGTAAGTCCCGCTCGCTCGCCGCCCTGAGCGGACCATAGAGCGCCACCGCGGCGGTTTCGTCGGCCGGCGTCCCGCACCCAGAGCGGCAATGTAGTCGGATTGTCGATGCACACGTCCCATTCCCGACCCTCCAGAGCATTGAGGTCAGCGTTGTTTTGATCCCCGATCAACTCCTCTACTTCGCCCGGCCATTCGTGCGGCTGCCGGCCTCGATTGAACAATGTTACCTCATGGCCTCGCGCGGGGGCGATTTCGCCAGACCCGGCGCCGTGAGCGTTGCAAGTTTAACGCAACGCCGTCGCGTCGACCCCGCCATCGTCTCCCCGGAATACAGGCACGATCAAGGCCTAGCGAAACCATAAATCGCCCCTTGCGGGGGGGGACAATCGCCGACTAACTGAGAGTCGAAAAAAGAGGTCGAGGATCGGCCCGAAATCAATCGAGGGAGTTAGGCCATGACCCAGACCCAAGACGCCGCAGGGGCCGCGCCGACGCACTACGACGCCGTGGTGGTGGGCGGCGGCTTCGCGGGCCTCTATAGCCTGCACAAGCTGCGCGGCCAGGGCCTCAAGGTTCGGGCCTACGAGGCTGGAGACGGGGTCGGAGGCACCTGGTTCTGGAACCGCTATCCCGGCGCGCGGGTGGATATCCAAAGCCTGGAATATTCCTATCAGTTCGACGAGGACCTTCAGCAGCAATGGGTGTGGAGCGAACGCTATTCGCCGCAGTCGGAACTGCTGGACTATGCCAACCACGTGGCCGACCGCTTCAACCTCTGGCCCGACATCCAGCTCAACACCCGGGTCACCGCCGCCCATCTCGATGAGGCCGTGGGCGTCTGGCGGGTGGCCACCAGCGCCGGTGACGCGGTGACCGCCGATAACTTGGTCATGGCCACCGGCTGCCTGTCGTCGGCCAACATGCCCAGTTTCGAGGGCCTGGACAGCTTCAAGGGCCGCACCTTCCACACTGGTCGCTGGCCCAAGACGCCAGTAGACTTCTCCGGTCGCCGTGTCGGAGTTATCGGCACCGGCTCCTCGGCGATCCAGTCGATCCCATTGATCGCAGCCCAGGCCGACTATCTGACGGTGTTTCAGCGCACCGCCAACTATTCGGTTCCGGCTCACAACGGCCCGATACCCGAGGCGGTGGTGCGCGACGTGAAAGGCCGCTACGCCGACTATCGCGCCGCCAACAACGCCACCGCGCTGGGCGCGGACTGGGACTACCGCACCGACACGGCGATGGAACATACTCATGAAGAGCGCGTTGCCGAATACGACCGACGCTGGGCCAGGGGCGGTCTAAGTTTCTACGGATCCTTCGTCGATCTGCTGACCGACCCGGTGGCCAACAACACCGCCGCCGAGTTCATCCGGGGTAAAATCCGCCAGATCGTCAAGAACCCGGCCGTGGCCGAAAGGCTGTGCCCGACCGCCGCCCTGGCCTGTAAGCGTATCTGCGTCGACACCGGCTACTACGACACCTTCAACCGGCCCAACGTCACCCTGGTGGATATTCGCGCCGCGCCGATCGTGGCCGTCACTCCTGATGGCTTGCGCACCGCCGACGCCGAATACGCGCTCGATGATCTGGTTTTCGCCACCGGCTTCGACGCCATGACCGGCACGCTGATGCGCATGGATATCCAGGGTGTCGGCGGCCTGGCCCTGAAGGATGCCTGGGCCGAAGGACCAAAGAATTATCTGGGCCTCTGCGTCGCTGGATTTCCCAATCTGTTCATCATCGCAGGCCCCGGCAGCCCTTCGGTGCTGACCAACATGCTGCCGTCGATCGAGCAGCATGTGAACTGGATCGCCAAGACCATTGCAGATCTGCGCGAACGGGGGCTAAAGCGCATCGAGGCCAAGGTCGACGCTCAGGAAGCCTGGGTCGCTCACGTTAACGAGACCGCCGCTCCCACCATCCTGCCGACCTGTAACAGCTGGTATCTCGGCGCCAATATCCCGGGCAAGCCGCGGGTGTTCATGCCCTACCTCGGCTTCGCCCCTTATGTCGCCAAATGCGACGAGGTGGTGGCCAATGGCTACGAGGGGTTCGAGCTGGCCTGAAGTCCGAAATCCCGCCGCCGGTGGTCGCCGGCGGCGGGAACGGAGCCTACCCTTCTCTGGCGAGCTTCAGGATATAGGCCCGAATTGATTCGGCCTGTTCAGGCGTCAGGTAATTGCTGAAGCTGACCATGCCGTTGGACTTTAGCGCGCCATCCAGGACGACGGACTTGAAGGCCTCGTTGGAGGTGATCATCGGCGAGGCCTTAAGGTTGGGCAGGTAGTGGCCGGAGGCGTTGGCGCTGTGGCACACCGCGCAGTTCTGATGGAACAGTAGCAAGCCCGCCCCGGCGTCGCCGGTGGTGGTGACGGCCGCGAGGTCGAGTTTAGGCGCCGGCGTCGTGGGGAAGGTCGGGGCGGTGTCGGTGCCGCCGATCTTGAACACCAGCAGGCGGCCGGGCAGGCGCGGCCGGTCGGGCAGGGCCCAATGAGCGGCCAGGGGCGCCGCCCCGCCGTAGCCGGCCATCACGGCCACATATTGCGCGCCGTCGATCGAATAGGTGGACGCGGCGGCGATCACGCCGTTACCCACGTCATAGCGCCAGACTTCCTTGCCAGTTTTGGAATCGTAGGCGGCGAACTGACCCTCGGCGTCCCCCTGGAACACCAGGCCTCCGGCCGTGGCTAGAACGCCGGCGTTCCAGAAGTGTGGATGCTGGATGGTCCAGCGGGCCTCCTGCTTGACCGGGTCCCAGGCGATCAGCTCGCCGCGCAGCAGCGATTTCATCGCGTTCTGCTGGGCCTTGTTGTCGGGCAGCGCCCACAGCGCCATGTCCAAGCCGAGATTCCAGCCCCCCTCACGGTGAGTATATTTAGGGTCGCTGCCATAGGCGAAGACCGATTCCATCGCCGGAATGAACACGAGACCCTGAGAAGGGTCGAAGGCCATGGGCTGCCAGTTGTGCCCGCCATAGGGCGCGGGCGAGACTAGCGCCGGCTTTTCACGGAATCGCGCCTCGGCGTTCTCGATCGGCCGACCGGTCTTCAGATCCACGCCGGTGGCCCAGGTGGTGGTCACATAGTTCTTGGCGCTGATCAGCTCTCCGCTTACCCGGTCGAGCACGTAGAAAAAGCCGTTCTTCGAAGCCTGCATCACCACTTTGCGCGGGCGACCGGCGATGGTGAGGTCGGCCAGCATCAGATGCTGGTCGGCGTCATAGTCCCAGTTGTCGTCGGGGGTCGGCTGATAGTGCCAGACATATTTGCCGGTGTCGGCGTTGACCGCGATGATCGACGACAGGAACAGGTTGTCCGATTTGCCGTCCGAGCGGTTGACCGCCGACCAAGGCGAGCCGTTGCCGGCGCCGAAATAAATCAGATTGCTTCCTGGATCATAGGTGATGGTGTCCCATACGGTACCCCCACCGCCAGACGCCGGAATTCCCCCGCCCCAGGTCGCCCGCGCCTTTTGCGCCAGCACTGGGTCGGAGACCGCGCCGTCGGCTTTTCCGGCCGGATTGGGCGTGGTGTAGAACCGCCACGCCAGCTTGCCGGTCTGGGCGTCATACGCCGACAGATAGCCGCGCACGCCATATTCCGCGCCGCCATTGCCGATCAGCACCCGGCCCTTGATCAATCTGGGCGCCCCGGTGATGGTGTAGGGCTTGGATTGGTCGACGGTGACCGTGCTCCAGACCACCTTGCCCGTCTTCTGGTCGAGCGCGATCAACCGACCGTCCAGGGCGCCGACATAGACTTTGCCGTCCCAGACCGCGACACCGCGGTTGACCACGTCGCAGCAGGCCGAGAAGCCCCGCTGGCGGTCGACCTTGGGGTCATATTCCCAGATCAGCTTGCCGGTCTTGGCGTCGAACGCATAGACCTTCGACCAGGCGGTGGTGGTGTAGAGCACGCCGTCGATCATCAGGGGGGTCGCCTCCTGGCCGCGGTCGGTGTCGAAGTCATGGTGCCAGGCCAGGCCGAGCTTTGGAGCGGTCTCCATATTGATTTGTGTCAGCGGACTGAACCGCTGATCGGCATAGGTTCGTCCGGTCAGCAACCAGTTCTGATTGTCGGATCCCGCAGCCAGCAGCCTCTGGCCATCGACATGGCCTCCGCCCCCATCCCAGGCCGCCAGCCCTAGGCACGCGGCCGCCAGGCCGAAGCCCGTCAAAAATTTCACGTATGGTCTGTTCACCCTGTGGGTCCTCCGTAACGGTGGGGCCGATCTTGAACCGCCGGCTTGATTCTGAGCGCCGCTATTTCCTACATTGAGACGCGGATTTCAGATAGGCGACAATACGCCGGATGTCCGCGTCGGGAAGGGCGCCGCCGAACGCCACCATACGCGTGCCGGACACACCGTGGCTGATGGTATGGAAAACCTCGTCGTCAGACCCGCCATGCAGCCAGTCGCAATCGAACAGATTGGGCGCGTCGCCGTT
>JAYTXV010000019.1:0-3750 GCA_043742805.1 Caulobacteraceae bacterium
CCTGATCCACGACATACCCACCGTGGCGGAACTGGTCGGGCGGCTGAAGGCGGAATACGACGCGGCGTGCCGGATTCCGGATATGAGCGGGGTGGAGGGAAGCTAGACGAAGCCAAGGTTGGTCGGAGCGAATTTCACCAGATTGGGGAAGATGGTGTTCAGGTCGGCCGGCGCCACGCCGAGCCAGGCGCCCAGGGTGGCGGCGTATTGATCCATCGACGTGGTCGGGATCAGATAGTCGCCGACCATGTCGGGATTGTTGAACCCGCCCGAGTCGATGCCGATGGTCGGGTAGACGCCATAGATGTCGCCGCCCTTGACCGCTCCGCCCATCACAAAGTGATGGGAGCCCCAACCGTGGTCGGTGCCCGTGCCGTTCGAGGTCAGGGTCCGGCCGAATTCCGAGGCGGTGAAGGTTGTCACGGCGCCGCTGATGTCGGCGCCGCCGACATTGCGCAGGGCCGTATCGAAGTAGGCGAGGGCCTGGGAGAGCTGCCCCAGCAGATCGGGCTGAACGGTGTTTTGATAGTTGTGGTTGTCGTAGGAATCCTGGACGACGAAGAACACCTGCCGCCGGATGCCCATTTGCGGCGCGGCGGCGATCATCGCCGCAACGCCCTGGAGCTGGGCCGCTAGCGGATTGAGGCTCGAAACGCCGCTGAACGGGCTTTTGTAGGGGGGCGGGGCGAGGACCTGGGACGACGCCGCGACCGCGGTGTTGACGTAGTTGGCCGAGGCGATCGACTGGGTGACCATGCCGGCATAGTCGTTGGCGAACCCACTGAGCGAGCTGGTGTCCTGGATAACCGCGCTCAGGTCGGCCGGGTCGGTGGGCGCGTTGCCGTTGGTCGTCGGGCTTTGCAGCGCGGTGATCGTCGTGGCGGGTAGGGGGCCAGGAGAAATGCAGTACTGGCCGGTCCGCAGGCCGCTGAGAAACAGCGCTCCGCCGGTCAGGGAAATCGAGGTGTACGGCGAGTTCGCGGGGTTTAGCCCGGCGAGCAGGTCGGCCATGGCGCCGCCCCATCCCCCCTGCTTGCCCTGAGCGGCGTAGGCGGCCTGCCAGAACATCTGCTGGTCGATGTGCGAGCACAGGTTCACGGGAAGCAGCGGGCTGTTCGGTGAATATTGAGCCTTCGTCACCGGCTGCAACAGAGGGCCGACATTGGCCATCACCGCCAGCCGCCCGGCGGAGAACAGCGACCGCACCTCGGGCATGTAAGGATGAACCGCGAAGGTGCGCGACGTCGCGTTGGTCCCCGCCGGAATGGGCTGGGGCGTCCTGGGGACGATCGGCAGAACTCCCCCCCAGTTCGCCGGCGTCATGTCGGCGGCCGGCGGCGGCGGGGTCGGGGCGGTCCCCGCCGGCATCAGGGCCAGGGGCGTGCTGCCGCCGGACCTGGCCGAACTGTAGCGGCCCCAGGTGTCGGCGTCGGTGGCCAGGACGGTGTTATGGCCGTCGTTTCCACCCAGCATGAAGATGCAGACGAGCGCCTTGTAGTCGCCCGCCGTGGCGGCGGCGGCGGACGCGGCGGCCAATTGCAGCGCCAGCGGCGCTCCTGCGCCGAGTAGCGATAGGACGCCGCCGGCGCGCAGAAGTTCGCGGCGGGTCTGGTTGGCGGCTGTCATGTGGCGTTTACCTCTGTACTAGGTATTCAGGAGACGCGAGTGCGAAGTAGACTGCAAAGTCTACTCTTTGCTCCAGGGCGGTATTTATCTGCGCCGTCGTGGCGGGCGGGCCAGGAATATTCACCGTGTTCACGGCCCGCATGATCCGTGTTCTCAAGGCGGTCGACATCTGCCCGTAGAGCAGCATCAGGCTGACTTTGTTGGCCAGGGCGGAGGGGTTGGCGGCCAGCGGCGTCAGCGTGGGATAGGTGGTCGAGACGTCGGGTATGCCCGTCTGGTTGTTGTTCGTCCCCGCTCCGCGATAGGCCGTCCGCAACATCACATTAAGATAGCCGGCGGTGGAGACGGCGTTGACGGCCTGGAACTCCGGGGCGAACAGGCCGGCGTGGCCGAGGGCCGTGGCCGGCGGCGGGATGTAGGTCGGGCTCCAGAAATTGAACACCGAGGGTGCGTCGAGGGTGATCTGGTTCATCGCCGTGGGCGCGGAGGTGTCACCGATCGACCACCAGCCGCTGCTGGAGTTCGCGCCAAAGGCACGGGCCCAGTTGGCCATCCGAACCACCGGCTCGCGCAGCTTGCCGAACGTGGGACCAAGGCCGGGATCCGAGCCCACCCCGTCGTTCCGCGCTTCGGGGTCGAGGAGGATCGCCGCGATCACTGCCGCCATATCGCCGCGGACCCCCTTGCCATTGTTGTTGAAAACACCGGCGACCCGCGAGACATAGGCCGGGCTGGGGTTACTGGTGACGAGCCTCTGGATCAGCTGCTTGCCGATAAACGGCCCGACATTGGGATGGTTGAAGATGGTGTCCAGTGCGATTTTCAGGTCGCCGGGCGGATTGCTGTTCGTCGAAGCCGCGACCGTCACCCCGAGAAACGTCTTCTGCAAGGTCGAGTGGTAGGCCGGATAGGGCTGCATCGGGTTGAGCCAACCCTCGATCGGCTTGTTGACGCCCGAGAACGCCGGAAGTGTCCCCACCGCATTCGGATTCGACGTATACCAGCCGTAGCCCGTGAACACAGACGCCAGCCCAGACACGTCGGTCGCCGAAAAGGCGGGTACGGGCCTGCCGTTGGCATCGGTGACCGGTGAGCCGTCCTGATGCAGCTGATTGAGCCCGATGGACATCAACTGCATGACTTCCCGGGCATAGTTCTGGTCAGGATGCTGGCCAGTAGAGGTGTTCTCCTTAACGTTGCTCATCATGTTCAAATAGACGCCCATAGCTGGATGAAGCGTCACGTCCTGAAGCAGAGTCCGAAAGTTCCCGAATGCGTCGGCGCCGAGCATGTCATAATAGGACGCGGCCGATCGGGCTTTCATCAGTGGCGTATTGAAGGAAATCACGAAGATTTCCGACAGCGCCAGGCGTATGCGTTCCCTCAGTTGATCGTTGTTGGTGATCGCGCCCTTCCAGATGCCGTTGTAGACGACTGTGGAGTTGATCGGGACGGTGTCGGGATTGGTGGGCGACCAGGAGAGCGCCCATTGCTGAACATAGTTCGAGGTCGACGGGCTGGACTGGATGGCTTCCTGCTTGGCGATCCAGGCCGAATATCCCTGGGACCGCACCGTGGCTATCGACGCGTCGCTCGGCCCGAAGGTAGCCTGAGTGAGAAATCTCGCCGCTGCGGCCGGCGACAGGGTCCCGGTCGCCAAAGGGGCGTGCTTCAGTGTGGTGGCGGCGCCGTAGATCAGCGTTCCGGCCACCGGCAAGGCGGCCAAAGCCGCCAACGTTATGCTCCTAGACCCCCGAGTCACCCTGTCACCACCTTTACGCTAAGCAGGCTGTCAGTCGCGAGTGGTCGCGATCTGTTCACAGCAACATAAATGTAAATTATTCCTAATGATGAGCGTCTATAATCAAATATTTAACCAGTAATATGTATTAGGGGCGCGTCACGTCGCCGCTGTACGAAACAAGAAAATTCCAGATCTTATCTATCGGTCGACCATTTCCGAATGATCGTCGATCATCTGGGGTATTTCACCGGACCAGAACATATCCACATGACGACGCCGTGAATGAAACGCCTCCGCGACGGATTGTCACGCCTAGCATGATGGGCATTGGACGCGCGCCAGCACGCTTGACGCGATTTCGGGAGCGTCCGGTATTTTCG
>JAYTXV010000020.1:0-4661 GCA_043742805.1 Caulobacteraceae bacterium
AGAGGGCGTAGATCGACGAGGACACGAAGGCCATCCAGCGCAAGAAAGCGGGGCGGAGCGGCGAATCGACGGGCGGCGACAGCCGCGCGGCTGGGTAGGCGTCGGCAAGCCAGATCAGGATCGCGGCGCTCTCGGTCATGATTTCGCCCGTAGGCAGCTCAAGCACCGGAACCTGGGCGGTAATGGTGGCGGGCGGGCGCTCCGGCCCCTCCGCCCCGGTGTCGACCACCCGATAGGGCGCGCCGATTATGGTCAGGGCGGCCTCCACCGCCACATTGCCCCAGCCGCGCTCGCCATAGACCACAAAGTCGCTACCCATCGGCTTTATCCCCAGTCCACACACATCATATTGATTGCCAGATTCACGAACACACTAGATGTTGTCGGAGACCCTGTTACTCTCCCTGCCCCGTCGCCCGCCAGAGATGTCCGCCATGACCCTCATTCCGCCTACCATTACGCCGCCACTCGTTACACTTTCTTCTGGAGGCGCCGGCCTTGGCAAACCCGGCCTGCTAACGCCGTCGTTCGCCTATAAACCGTTCCGCTATCCCTGGGCCTATGACTTCTGGAAGCGCCAGCAGCAGGTGCACTGGATGCCCGAGGAGGTGCCGCTGGGCGAGGACTGCAAGGACTGGGCGACCAAGCTCAATGACCGCGAGCGCAACCTGCTGACACAGATTTTTCGCTTTTTCACCCAGTCCGACGTCGAGGTGAACGATAACTATATGGAGCGCTACGCCACGGTGTTCAAACCCACCGAGGTGAAGATGATGCTGTCGGCGTTCTCCAACATGGAGACCATCCACATCGCCGCCTATGCGCTGCTGCTGGAAACCATCGGCATGCCGGAGTCGGAGTTTTCAGCTTTCCTGGAGCTTGAGGCCCTGAAGGCCAAGCACGACTATATGCAGAAATTCGGCATGAGCTCGAACGGCGATATCGCCCGCACCCTGGCGATGTTCGGCGGCTTCACCGAGGGGCTACAGCTGTTCGCCAGCTTTGCCATGCTGATGAACTTCCCGCGCTTCAACAAGATGAAAGGCATGGGCCAGATCGTGTCGTGGAGCGTGCGTGACGAAAGCCTGCACTGCGAGGGGATCGTGCGGTTGTATCACGCCTTCAACGCCGAGACCGGCGCGGTGACCAAGTCGGTGGCCGACGACATCGTCGACTGCTGCCGCACGGTGGTGGGGCTGGAGGACCGGTTCATCGACCTGGCGTTCGAGGCCGGTGAGGTCCAGGGCATGACACCGGACGACATCAAGGCCTATATCCGGTTTGTCGCCGACTGGCGCCTGCGCCAGCTGCGCCTGCCGGAGATCTTCGGCAGCCGCAAGGACAACCCGTTGCCCTGGCTGCAAAGCCTGCTGTCCGGCGTCGAGCACGCCAATTTCTTCGAGGCCCGCTCGACCGAATATTCCAAGGCCGCGACGCGAGGCGCCTGGCACGGCGATGCGGGGGTCTGGGCCGAGTTCGACAAGGTGATGGATAAGCGTCGGCAGCCGGATCTGTTCGTGGGATAGGTAGTCGATCGCCGACCACACCAGGGGAAATCGACCACCATGACCAAACCGAAGCTCTATGGCATTTCCGGCTCCCGGGCCCTGCGGGCGATCTGGGGTATCGAGGAGGTGGGGATTGATTTCGAGCAGGTCCCCGTCAACTATGGGTCCGATTCCAAGGCCGCGGACTATCTGGCGGTCAATCCGAACGGCCGCATCCCGGCTCTGATCGACGGCGACTTGCAGCTGTTCGAGTCGATGGCGATCAACCTCTATCTCGCCAAACGCTACGGCGGCGCGCTCTATCCCGCCAACCCACGCGACGAGGCCCTGGCGTGGCAATGGAGCGTATGGGCGATCAGCGAGATCGAACCGTTGCAGATGCAGATCGTGATCCAGAAGCTGTTCACGCCGGAAGACCGGCGCAACCCCAAGGTCATCGATGGCGCGGCCAAAGGCCTGCAACGGCCACTGAAGGTGCTGGACGCCGCCCTGGCCGGGCGCGACTGGCTGGTGGGCGAAGCGTTCTCGGTGGCCGACCTGAACGTGGCGGCGGTGATGCATCTGCTGAAGATGATCGGCTTCACCTATGCCGAGCACACCAATGTGCAGCGCTGGGCCGGCGCCTGTTACGCGCGGCCGGCTTTAGCGCGGGCGCTGGCTAGACCTTAGTCCTGGACAGCCAGCGTCTCGCAATTGTCATACCGGCCCGCTATCACCGCGCCATGACCAGACATTTGACCCTCGAGGGCGTCGATAACTTCCGGGACTATGGCGACTATCCCACCGCCGGTGGGCGCAGGCTGAAGCGCGGCGTGCTCTATCGCTCGGCCGCCCATTCGAGGGCAACGGACGCCGATCTGGAGCAACTCTCCACCCTGAACATCGCAGTTGTGGTCGATCTGCGCCGCAAGGAAGAGCGCGAGCGTGAACCCTCGCGCCGACCGGCCGGCTTCAGCGCCGTGGTGATCGCCAACGACATCGAGCACGAGGAAGACGACTGGCGCAACCACATCGCCTCCGGCGATCTGACCGCCCAATCCTCGCGGCATTATCTGATCGACTATTATCGCAGGGCGCCGTTCGACGAACGGCATATCGACCTGTTCACCCGCTATTTCGCCGCCCTGGCCGACCTTGACGGGCCGGTGCTGATCCACTGCGCGGCCGGCAAGGACCGCACCGGCATACTGGCGGCCCTGACCCATCACGTGGCCGGGGTGCATCGCGACGACATGGTCACCGACTATCTGCTGACCAACACAGCGGTGCGCATGGCTCAGCGCCTACCTGTGGTCAGTCAAGCCATTCATGAAATGTCCGGCAAATTTCCGGACGCCGAGGCTGTGCTGACCATGATGGGCGTGGATACCATCTATCTGGAAACCGCCTTAGCGGCGATCGCCGAGCGTCATGGCGACACGGACACCTATCTGGAACAGGTCCTGAGCGTCACCCCCGCCATGCGTGAGGCGCTGGCGGCCCGCCTGCTGGACTGAGATTCATCCCCGCCGACGGGCGGGCGCGGTCAACCGCCGGGATATCGGCCACGCTCCAGGTCGCGCGGGTTGATGGCTCGGCCGGGCGGCAGCACCCATTCGCCGTGGAAGCTGAACTTCAGGGTGCGGCACAGCGCCGCCGGGCCGCCCGCCTTGGGCGCGCCGACCACAAGCACCGTCAGGTCGCGATTGAGCCTCAGCGGGCCGAAGACCATCCACGCCCGGCTCGCACCGGGGCAGAAGGCCGAGATCAAGGCAGCGCCGTCATCGCCGCCCTCGACCTCATAGAGATCCCCCGCCGCCGCAGCGGCGCGTGCGTCCCGGCCCAGGGCTTTCCCGTCGGTGGGCCGCACAAAGGCGGTCGCCGTGGCCTCGGTCGATCGCAGATTGAGCACCGTGGAGTGGAACAGGCCTTTCTTGAAGGTGAAGGTCAGCGGTCCCGCCGCCTGGCGGGTGGTCGCGTCGGCCGGATCGTAGGAATAGAGATGAATGCTGTCGGCGCGCGTCCCGCCGGAGGCCAGCGCCAGGGTCACGGCCACGGCCACGGCGCCAACCACGCGGATTGCGGACAGACGCCTCAAGGCCGGCGACCGCCCATTACCGCGTCGGCGTCGAAACCCACCAGGCGCCATATCCCGCCCTCATTGGCGAAAACCAGCAGGCATGGCCCGCTCTTCTTACCCTTGGCGCAGACCCGGCCGTCAGGCAGCGAGGTCAGGGCCGTCGCCAGGGCAAAGGTTCCTGGAATGGGCGTTTCGGGCCGATAGCCGTAGTAGTCGGCCACGGCGCGGAACACGTCCGGCTGGATCAGCATCCCGCCCGTAGCCCGCGACAGCGGTCCCGACAGCAGCAGGCTGAGGCCGGTGGCACCGTCACCCAACCGCGCGGCGCGCGCCTTTTCCACCATCACAGCCTGGATCTGGGCTTCCAGCGCCGGGCGGTCGACATGCGCGTCGAAAGCGGCGCGATCGTTGTCGCGCACGGCCACCAGCAGACTGTGCACATCACCGGCCGCCGATAGCCGCTGGGTGGTGGCGCAGGCAGTGAGGAAAAGCAGGGCAGTTAGAACGAGTGGACGGACTAGATTGGACATGATCGCTTCCGCTATAGACCCCGATCCATGGCGTATAGATGGCAAGAGTCGGCAACACAGGGTTGATCATCTTCGCCGCCGCTTGCCGCGCCGGCGCCTAGGCGCCAGTCCGTTCCTTGAAAAAAGCGATGACGCGCTGTTCGGCCTTCTTGGTCGGGCCTTCGGGGTCGTTGTCTTGCAGATGCAGGGTGATCACCGAATGGGCAGCCATGCGCGGGTCAGGGCGACCCTGGTCGGCATTGATCTCGATGGCTTCGAACTTGTCGCCGAATTCCCGCTTGAGGGTGTCGAAGCGGGCGTCGGGAACGAAACTGTCGCCATAAAACCGCATGCCGATCATCGACAGATCCTCGTCGGCGAAGCGCCGCTTGGCGCAGGCGATTTCGTCGGGGGAAACACCCAGGCCCGCGCCTCGCCGGGATGATCCGGCCGGTAACGGCATCGACGGCTGAGAAAGCACCGGCACCACCACCGAAGGTTCGGTCATCATCGCCAGGGCGAAATTGCCGGTGAAGCACATGCCCACCGCGCCGACGCCCTTGCCGCCACATTCGGCGTGGGCCT
>JAYTXV010000021.1:0-4052 GCA_043742805.1 Caulobacteraceae bacterium
CAGGTCATAATGCGAACTGCTGCGGAAGGCCGCCTCGTGGAATTCCCAGTCGCCGTCCCGGGCCCAATAGGTGTCCTCGAACTGGTGCTGCACGAAGAACAGCCAAACCCCCATCGAGGCCGCCAAGGTGACCACCGGCAGATAGATCAGCAGGAATGGCAGCACTCCGAAGGACAGGGCCAGGGCGGTGATCAGCGCCAAGGCGCAGAGATTCGTCACCATGGTCGATATCCACGGCCGCCATCCATCGCGCATCATGCCGACGGGCAGCCGGTGTTGGATCAGGAACACGAAGGCGGGGCCAAGGCCGAACATCACCGCCGGGTGGCGATACAGGCGATAGCCCAGTTGCCGCAGAGGCGTCAGGGCGCTGTATTCCGCCACCGTCAGGGTGTCGATGCCGCCGATCGTTCGCCTATCCAGGGCGCCGGAGGTGGCGTGATGGATGGCGTGAGCCCGGCGCCAATAATCGTAGGGTGTCAGGGTCAGCACGCCCAGGGCGCGGCCGAGCCAGTCGTTCAGGTGCTTGCCCGGCAGGAAGGCGCCATGGCCGCAGTCGTGCTGGATCATGAACAGCCGCATCAGGAAAGCCGCCGCCAAGGGGATCAGCGCCAGGCCCCACCAGACGTGATGACTCAGCGCTTTCCAGGCCAGGAAACACATCACCGCCAGGGGGCCGACGGTGAGGACAATTTCCACGGCGCCGCGCAGGCCGCTAGGCCGCTTGTAGCGGGTGAGACGTTGCGCGAGGGCAATGGCGCTGAAGCCGGCCGGTTCGGCGTCCGGCGAGAGTTTGGTCAACAAAGGGTGGAATCCTGAGGGGGTCGCTCGCCAATCTAGGCAAGCGAATAACCCTGTAGACCAAAATCGCCAAGCGGCGAAACGTTGCCAAAATAGCGCGCCGCGCCTGATTGACGCGGCGCCATTCGGGGCTGAACAATGAAGTCAGCTTAGCAAAGGCGTTAACCCACGGCCATGAACTTCGAGCCAACCTCGCCCATCGCCCGCAACGCCCTGGTGATCATCGCGGTCATTCTCGCCGGGGCTACCTTACGCTGGATGGCCGATATCATCACCCCGCTGCTTCTGGCGATGTTTCTGGCGGTGATGGTCGACGCCTTCAGTCGCGTGCTGCGCCGGCGTTTGCCGGCCCTGCCCGCCGGGGCGGCGATCCTGCTGGCGATCACCCTTTCCGGCCTGGTCCTGGTTCTGTGCGCCGTGGTGGTGGCGATCAACGCGGGTGGCTTTCTGGCCAGCCTGACCAAGGCTGAACCCAAGATCAACCTGATGATCAGCCAGATCGCCCACGCCCTGCGGGTCCGGGGGCCGGGGACGGTGGATCATATGCTGCGGCGTCTGGATCCCGCCGAGTATTTTGGAACCATCGCCAACGGGCTCGAGGGCTTTGTCTCCAACGCCATCTTCGTGCTGATCTACCTGGGCTTCCTGATCGCCTCCCGGCACGCCTTCGAGCGCAAGGCGGTCAAGCTGTTCCGGCTGAGGGAAGAGCGGCAAGAAGCCATGCAGGTCCTCCTGCGGGTGCGCGACGCCGTGGAGCGGTATCTGTGGATACAGACGGTCACCGGCCTGATCATCGCGGTCGCCTCATGGCTGATGATGCTCGTCGTTGGCCTGGAGAACGCCCTGTTCTGGGCCTTCCTGATTTTCGTGGTCAACTATGTGCCCATCGTCGGAGCTGCGGCTGCGATCTTGTTGCCGGCGCTGTTCGCCTTGGCGCAGTTCGATGGCCATACCCGGGCGCTGCTGCTGGTGGCCGGCTTGTGGGCGATCGCCTTCGTGGTGGGCAATATCCTGTTGCCCCGCATGCAGGGTGACAGCCTCAATGTCGATCCGCTGGTCGTCATGCTCTCCCTGACCTTCTGGGGCGCACTTTGGGGGCTGACCGGAATGTTCCTGTCGACGCCGCTGACCGTCCTGGCCATGGTCATCCTCGCCCAGTTCGATGGTTCACGGTGGATCGCCATCCTGCTGTCGGCCGATGGCGATCCCCAGCAAATGGGTCGGGGGTTTGAGCGTTCGCCCGATCAGTCTCGCAAGACCGAGGGGCCGCCCCAACCGGCGCGACTTGCGGTATAGATCCCGGCCAAACCACGGGGAGGCCGACGAGCAACCATGGCCGACGATCAGCACCGCGCAACCGCGAACACAGTCACCCCCGAGGCGCTGGATGACGCCTTTGCGGACCGGGTGAGCGTCGGCGCCCCGTTCGAGCCAACGGCGGCGACGCGGCGCGCCTTCCTGGCCAGCGTCCTGGATGACTATCGGCCCGAAGAGCTGCCGGGCGTGGCCGTCGAGGATCTGGCGGCCGCGCTGGCCGACTTCTGGACCTGGGCGGCCGCCGCCGTGCCACCGGCCGTCCGGCTCGTCCCGACCCTGGACGCTGGCGCTCGCCACCTGGGGCTTGACCGGCTTGAGATCGTTCAGCCGGACGCGCCGTTCCTGGTCGATAGCGTGATGGGCGCGGTCGTCGATTGGGGTTGCGAGATTCAGGCGATGTTCCACCCGGTGACTGCGATCGGCGCGGGTCGCCGGTCGATGATCCAGGTCTGGCTGATCCCCGTGGCGGAAGAGCGCCGGGCCGGCCTGATCGATCAGGTCCTGGAGACCATCGCCGACGTTCGTCTGGCCGTGGATGACTTCCCCGGCATGCTCGCCCTGCTCGCCCGGGCCACGGGCGAACTGATCCGCGCCGCGCCCGGCGACGCCGCCGCCCTCAAGGAGGATATCGAGTTTCTCCACTGGATGGATGACGGCCACTTCGTGTTTCAGGGCGCCCGAATCTATGACTATCCTCGCGGTCCCGATGGCGGCTACGCGCCGGAAGAGCCGAATTTCCGGCCGGAGGACAGCCTGGGGGTCCTGCGCGATCCCACCCAGCTGGTCCTGCGGCGTATAGACGAGCCGGCGGTGCTTTCGGCGTCCCTGCGCTACCGGATCGAAACCCCCGCTCCGCTGATCGTGGCCAAGGCCAACCTACGCTCGCGGGTGCATCGCCGGGCGCCGCTCGACTATGTGGGGGTGCGCCGCTACGGCGCCGACGGTATGCCGGTGGGGGAAATCCGCTTCGTCGGCCTGTTCACCGCCCACGCCTATGATGAGCCGGCGCGTGAGACGCCCCTGCTGCGCCGGAAGGTCGGGAGCGTGATGGCCGCCGCCGGTTTCGCCGCCGGCAGCCACAACGCCATGCGCCTGTCCAACATCCTTGAGACCTATCCTCGCGACGAGCTGTTCCAGGTCACCGCTGAGGAATTGCTACCGATGGTGCTGGGGGTGCTGCACCTGTCCGATCGTCCCCGCGTCAAGCTGTTCGCCCGGCGGGACCCGTTCAACCGGTTTGTGTCGGTCCTGTTCTATGCGCCGCGTGACCGGTATGACGAACGCTTGCGTCGGCGGGCCGGCGAAATCCTGGCCGAGGCGTTCGGTGGCGTCGTGTCCGCCGCCCACCCCACCTTCTCCGACGCGCCCCTGGCCCGAATTCACTATGTCATTCAACTTGAACCCGGCGCTCCGGCCGCGCCCGACCTAACCGCCGTCGAGGCTAGGATCGCCCTGGCGGCGCGCACCTGGATCGATGATCTGGACGCGGCGATTCGCGCCGGCCTGACCGAGTCCGGCCGCGCGGCCCAGGCCCTGGCGGACTATGGCCAGGCCTTTCCGCCCGGATATCGCGACCGCCAGGACGCCTGGGAAGCGGTCAATGATCTGACCGTCATCGGCGCCTTGACCGCCGCCGAGCCAATTCGGTTGCGGGCCTTTCGCCGCCCGGGGGATTCGCCTCGGCAATTCCGCTTCAAGTTCTACCAACGCGGGGAAACGCCCGCGCCTCTGGCCCGGATGCTGCCGATTCTCGAGAGAATGGGCCTGGATGCCCTGGCCGAGGAGGCCTTCGAGATCACCCCTCGGCGCGACGGCGTAGCGGCCGGATGGTCGACCGGAACGGTTTGGATTCACGCCTTCCTGGTCGAGGACGATCGCGGGGAGCGCCTGACCTTCGAAACCATCAAGGCCCCGTTCGAGGCGGCCTTCATCGC
>JAYTXV010000022.1:0-4249 GCA_043742805.1 Caulobacteraceae bacterium
CGCCCGGCGCAGATATAGCGGATCGGTCAGCCACTCGTCGTGGTGGATCAGCAGGTGCAAAGGCGCCCGCGCCGCCGCCAGCCCGGCGTTCCAGTTCTCAACCGGATTTCCCGACCTTGGCCCCTTCAGGTAGCGCGCGGCGGCGGTCGATTCTGACCTGGCCGCCATGAAATCCGCCACGCCCGTCGAGCGGGAATCGTCGGTGACGATGATCTCCATCGCCACGTCGCGTTGGGCGACCACCGAATCCAGACACTTGGTCAGCAGGTGCAGGTTTTCATAGGCCGGGATGACGCAGCTTATTTCCGGCGTCATCTTCATCGCGCTTCGCCGTTTCGCGAGGCCCCAGTCGCCAGCAGGCCGCAGCAGAAGGCGAACAGAACCATCAGGGTCTCGGTGCGCAACGGATAGTCGACCACCGATTCGGCCATCATCAGCAGGATCGCGGCGCTGGCGGCCCTGGCGGGGCCGACGCCCCATCGCCACGCCCGAAAGGTTGAGCCAGCCAGCCAAAGGATGAAGACGCAGAGGATCGCCGCCCCAATCCATCCCGTCTCCAGCCACAGTTCGAGGTAGTCGTTGTGCGCATGGTTGAAATAGGTGACGGCGACCAGATTCAGCGGCTCCACGGCCTGGAACACCCTGTCGAACGACCCCAGGCCCGAGCCCAGGGGCTGAAACGAACGTGCCGCGGCGGCGACATAGGGCCATGCTTCGAAACGCAATTCGCCGGCGGATTGTGGACCAAACCGGGCCAGGATCGGCGTCAAGCCGAAGGCTGCCACCGCGCCGCCCGCCAGAATGACGGCGACCCCGATGGCGGCGGCCGGCCGCCAGCCGCGCCGCCCGCGGTCGCCTCGCCACAGCACCGCAAGAGCCAGAAGCACCGCTGGCCCGGCGAGCAGAACGCCGGCCCGGGAGTGGATCACGCCCAGCGCCACAACCGAAAACACGATGAACAACCCCGGCGCCGCCCGGCCCGGCCCAACACCGCGCCGCCTCGCGGCGGGGCTTGCGAGGGCGGCGGCGAAGGGCGCCAGGGCCAGCAGAAAGCCAGCCTCGTGGTTGCGATTGGCGAACAGTCCCACCAATGAACCCAGATTGGTGGTCCGGTACGGATAGGCGGGGCTGCCCGCCGGCGCGGCGATCTGGGCCACGCCCAGCAGCAGTCCGGCCGAGGCCAGCGCAATCCACAGCCAGGCAAGTCGCCCTGTCTGATCCGTGGAGAGGCTTAGCGTGGCCAGGAAAATCGCCGCTGGCGGGATCAGCGCCAGGGCCATGCCGACCGTCTCGGCTGGCGCCAGACTCATCGGCAGCCAGGGTGGCGTCAGATGAGCCAAAGACAGGGCTTCGAGGCGCGGCGCCTGGCCAGGAAGAAGTGTCCACAGCTGCGGCGGCAGCGGAATGAGCTGCAGTAGCGGGACCGCGATGACCAGTCCGAGAACAACGAGGGCCGCGGTGACGGTGGTGTCCTGACGCCGATAGCCACCGTGCGCCATTCGGCGGATCGCCAGGGCGACAAGGGGCAGGGCGCAGAGTTCAACAATCGCCAGACGTAGCGAGTTTTCCCGGCTGGCGCCGCCGAGGACCGCCGCGGCGGTCACCAGCACTCCCGCCAGCACGAACAGCATGTCGGTATGAGCGGCTTTGCCCTGACGCATCGGCCTCCGGGCCCAAGGGCTCCGATCGCCCGCTGGGGCGCGCTTAGCAGGGTCGTGACGCCGCGACAAATCCTGCGGGAACCATCATGCGCGACGCCACGTTGATCAGTGTGCGCATCTCGGACCCAAACCCAGGAACCCTGCCATGAAGTCCATCGCCAAGCCTGTCAGGTTAGGTGTTCTCGCCGCGGGCCTGGCCCTGAGCCTCACGGCCTGCGCGGCGGGCACGCCGGACGCCACCCACACCGCCGCCGGGGGGCCGCTCTCGGAATTGGTATTGGGATTCTGGCACGGACTGATCGCCCCGATCACCCTGCTGGTCGAAGTCATTCATCGATACATCCCAGGGGTTATCCCGCTTTCCTGGCGGCTCTATCAGGGCTCCGGCGTTGGCGTGCCATACGATATCGGTTTCTACTTCGGCTTGGCTGGCGGTCCGAGTTTCTTGTTCTGGCGACGTAGGTCCTGAGCGATTGACCCCAAGCTTCAGGCCGTAGTTCGCTCCGTCAGGCGAGCGAGACTCTCGGAAGCTTGTTCGGCGCCTCGGAAAAGGTCCGCGACAGGCTGACTAACTCGTGGTTTTCCGCCCGATAGTCCGCGGGCCGTTGCAACCGCGCTTCAGGTCGGGCGGCGTCGACCCAACCCCAGTGCTGCTTATGTGCCTTGACCACAAGCCGAGACAATTCCCGATCAAGCTGCCTGACCTTGCGAGAACATCGCGTTACCCGTCAACGTAACAAAGCCAAAGTCCGCCAAGCGCTATCGCCTGAATCCATCAATGACTATAACGGCTTATGGCTCCGATCAGGCTGGCCACGGTGGTCAGGAAGACTGCGGTGGATCCGCAGGCAAACAGCATATCTAGAGGGGAGGGGCCATTCTCGCGGACGGCGGCTTTGGGTTTTACCATTTGACGGACTCCAGAAGTTGAACGTCGGGACTCTGACCACAAGACAGCCTAGCGTGGTCTCCTACTGGTTAATCGCAAACTGAACTGGGTGAGCCGACGAGGTGACATCTGACGTAACCTTGGGCTGCGCCCGTCGCGGGCGCCGACCGATTGGGCGCCTCGCTTGGACGCCGCTTTATTTCGGGTGGCGCCGCCGCGCGAGCCAGGCACGGATCGGCGCGTCATAGAACCGTTCGAACATCGCCGCGAGGGCCAGTGTCGCGCCGAGCGCCAGCCACCAAGCGCCTAGCGGGGGGGTGTCGAACAGGCGGCCGAGCAGCACCTCGAACCCACGTAGCAGCGGCACATGGATCGCATAGAGAGGATAGGAGATCACACCGAGGTAGCGCGCCGATCCGAGCCATGGACCGGAAATCCGGGCTTGGGCGGCGAAGGCGACCAGGGCCGGCAGCACCACCACAACCTTGATGATATCGCGGGCGGCGAAACCGCCCCATTGCGGAAACCAGCGGAACAGGCAGATGACCAAGGTCAGGGCGATCAACGGATAGGGTAAAGGCGGTGGCGACCAGCCCCGGGCCTGGAGCCGGAAGATCAGTACGCCCATGAAGAACCCGAACATCACCCTGGGTGGTCCACCCCAGAGATTGGTTCGCGACCAGCCGGCGTCCAGGCTGCCGTAGTTCAAGGCGACGACGACCAAGGCCCCCGCGGAAAGCACGACAATGGCGACCAGGACTGGAATCGTCAGCCAGCGCGAAACCAGGGCGTGGAGGCCGTTGACCGCCAACTCCCAGAACAGCGACCATTGCGGGCCGTTGAGCGGAAACAGCTCTCCACCGTGCACGGCGGGTCCGGTCAGCACCGGCAGGAGCAGGAACTGGGCGGCGAGCCCGAGGTCGAGCGCCTGGCCGGCCCAGGCCGACATGACCAAGCCGACCGCGGCCCCACCCAGAATGGCCGGATAGAGCCGGGCCAGTCGCAGCCGCAGGTAAGCCCGCCAGCCCAGCCCGTCGGCCAGTCGCTGTTCATAGGCCTGGGCGATGACGAAGCCACTGAGAATGAAGAAGAAGTCGACGGCCGCCCCGGCCGCCTGCAGGTGCAGATTTATGCCGCTGAGGTTCTCGAAGTGGCTGCCGACCACCGCTAGGGCGGCAACGCCGCGCAGACCGTCTAGGGTAGACAGGTGGTTCTTCACCACGCCTCCCTAGACGAGTTCTCTGGCGCGGCGTCCGGGAATGTGGAATTTGCCCCCCGTCATGATCAACGAACCTTTCTTCAGCCGCGACGGCGATCGCTTCATCCCCAACCCCATCAGCCGGGGTCCCTGGGATCAGACGTCCCTGCACGGCCGTGTGGTCATCGGCCTGCTGGGCGCCGAGATCGAGCGGCGGCATGGCGATCCGGACTTCATGCCGGCGCGTCTGACGGTCGATATGTACCGGCTACCTGATTTGTCAGCTGCCGAAGTCGTCACCCGCATGGTGCGCGAGGGGCGCCGCATCAAGGTGATCGACGCCGAGTATATCATCGGTGGCAAGTCCATGGCCCGCGCCACCTGCCAGCTGTTGCGGCGGACCCAAAATCCCGAGGGAACGGTTTGGTCGCCCCCGCCCTGGGATGCGCCGGCGCCTGACGATATCGCCCAGCCAACCGACCCCCGGAGCGCCCTCGGCGG
>JAYTXV010000023.1:0-3499 GCA_043742805.1 Caulobacteraceae bacterium
TGGGCGGCGATCAGGGCGTCGCCCATGTCGGCCGGATGGCTGGTGGTGTAGCGCAGCCGCGCCAGACCGGAGATGCGCGCCAGCCGCCGGATCAGAGCCGCCAGGCCGCCGCCCTCGTCGTTGTGATAGGCGTTGACGTTCTGACCCAGCAGGGTGATTTCGCGAACGCCTTTCTCGGCGAGGGCGCGGGCTTCGGCCTCGATCGCCGCCGCCGGCCGCGAAAACTCCGAGCCCCGCGTGTAGGGCACCACGCAGAAGGTGCAGAAACGATCGCAACCCTCCTGCACGGTCACGAAGGCCGTGACGCCTGGAGCCTGGCTTCGGATAGGCAGGGCGTCGAATTTCTCTTCAGCCTCGAAATCGGCGGCCAGACGCTCGCCGCGTGAGCGATGTGCCCGCGCGATCAGTTCGGGCAGACGGTGATAGCTCTGCGGTCCGATCACCAGATCCACCGCGGTCTGCCGATTCATGATCTCGGCGCCCTCGGCCTGGGCGACGCAACCGGCCACGGCTACCAGCATCTTTTCCCCCGCTTCGGCGCGGGCAAGTTTCATCGCCTTGACGCGGCCCAATTCGGAATAGACCTTTTCGGTGGCCTTTTCGCGGATATGGCAGGTGTTCAGCACCACCAGATCGGCGGTCTCCGCGTTGGTGGAGACTTCGTAGCCTAGGGGACGCAGCACATCGACGATGCGTTCACTGTCGTGAACGTTCATCTGGCAGCCATAGGTCTTGATGAACAGGCGCTTCTTTGGAAGCTCAGTCATCGCTCGGAACGCCGTAGAGCTCAAGTCGATGATCCACCAGGCGATAGCCCATGCGCTTGGCAATGGCCGCCTGCAGGGCTTCGATCTCTTCGTCGACAAATTCCATCACTGCGCCGCTCTTCATGTCGATCAAATGATCGTGGTGGCTTTCGCTGGCCTCCTCGTAGCGGGAGCGGCCATCGCGAAAATCGTGCCGGGTGAGGATCCCGGATTCCTCGAACAGGCGCACGGTGCGATAGACCGTGGCGATCGAAATGTGCGGGTCGACCGCGTGGGCGCGGCGATGCAGTTCCTCGACGTCGGGATGATCGCTGGCCAGGGAAAGCACGCGGGCGATCACGCGGCGCTGTTCGGTCATCCGCATTCCCTTCTCGACGCAGAGTTTTTCCAGGCGATCCAACGGGCTGCTCCAGTCGTTGTCCTGTATCATAGGGGGCGAAGTATCATCTGTTAAGATCGACCCTCATGATCATCGCGTCGATCGGTCCGCCGGGACGAGAATAGTAGCCCTGCCGCCGGCCGACCGCCTCAAACCCGCGTGAGCGGTAGAGAGCGAGGGCGGCCAGATTGTCCACCGCGACCTCAAGAAACATCGACACGGCGCCGCCTGCCATGGCGCCTGCCATGGCGGCGGCTAGGAGGGTTGAGGCTACGCCCTGCCGTCGGTGGTCTGGCTGCGTGGCGATGGTCAGCACCTCCGCTTCGTCGGCCGCGATCCGGCATAGTACGAAACCCGATGGCGACGTCTCGGAGCCGGCGCTGAAGGCGAACGCCCCAAGGCCCTCCATCAACGACCGGATCTCCTCGGCCGACCACGCTGGGTCGAAGCCCTGGCGGTGGATGTCCGCGAGGACCGGGCAGGCCTCGATTCTCGCTGGATGAATCCCGATCACGCCGCCTTCACCTTGGCGTCCGGCGGGCGAAGATAGAGCGGCCGGGGCGGAGTAGAGGACGACAGGCCCGCCAACCGCGCCACCATCCTGGGATCGGGCGTAGCGGCCTCGTCCAGTGTCGCCAGAGGCGCCGCTTCCGTCAGTAGGCGGGCGCCCGGCCCGGTGAGCACTATTCGGCCGGATGGAAAAACCTCGGCCAGCCGGTTGGCCGCCAGTTCCAGGGTCAGTATGTCCGGACCGCTGAGCGAAACGGCGCCATCGAACAACTGAAGGTAGACGCGCCCTCGGCCGGCGTCGATCACCGCCGCTGTGGGACCCGCGCCCGAGATGCCGGCGGCCAGGGCCTCAAGCACGCCCACGCCGACGCACGGCCGCCCCAGCGCGAGCGCCAAGCCCTTGGCGAAGGCCAGCCCGACCCGAAGGCCGGTGAAGGAGCCCGGCCCGACGGTCACGCCGAGCCGATCGATCTGGGCAAAGGTCAAGCCATGCGAAGCCACCAGATCGCGCGTCATCGGCGCCAGGCGCTCCTGGTGCCCCCGGATCATGGGCTCGCTCGTCCAGGCGATCGGTTCGCCATCCCGGCTCAGCGCCACCGAACAGGCCGCCAAGCAAGTGTCCAGCGCCAGCAGGATCACGCGGCCAGGGCTTTGCGGTTAGACAATCTTGCAGGCGTCCTCAAAGCTCAGCCTTGGCAGGCGATCGAACATGTTGCTTCCGTCGCCGTGGCCGATCGAGCATATGAAGTTGGATTTGATTTTCGTACCCGCGAAAAACAAGGCGTCGACCTTGCCGTTGTCAAAGCCGGACATCGGGCCGCAGTCGAGCCCAAGCGAACGCGCCGCCACGATGAAATAGGCGCCTTGTAATGTGCCGTTTCGGAAAGCCGTCTGTTCGGCCGCCACCGGGTCGCTGAACCACCCCTTAACGTCGGGAACGTGCGGAAACAGCGTCCCCATACGCTCCGGAAAATCGACGTCATAGCCGATGATCACCGTCGCGGGCGCCGCCTTGATCTTGGCTTGGTTGTTGCCCGAGGACACCGACGCCAGTTTTTCCTTGGCCTCGGCGCTGGTCACGAAAATGAACCGGGCCGGATTGGTATTCGCCGCCGTCGGCCCAAATCTCGCGAGTTCATAGACCTCGCGCAAGGTCGCCTCGGACAGGGGATCGGTTTTCCAGCCGTTATGGCTGCGCGCTTCGCGAAACAGTTGGTCCAGCGCGGGATCCGCGAGGCGTTCGGTCATCGGGCGGTATCCTTGGAGCGAAATTGGGCAGCGAAGTTGAAGGCGGCTCAGAGGGCCTGCTCGACCCGGGTCACTTCGGGCACATAGTGACGCAGCATGTTCTCGACTCCAGCCTTAAGCGTGGCTGCCGACGACGGGCAGCCGGCGCAGGCTCCGCGCATGTGCAGCCACACCACGCCGGTGTCGGGCTCGAACTTGGCGAACAGAATATCGCCGCCGTCCTGGGCCACGGCCGGACGGATCCTGGAATCGAGAAGCTCCTTGATTTCGATGACGATCTGGGCGGCGTCGCCCTCATAGACATCTTCATCGTCGGCCAAGGCGCCCTGGTCGCGCAGCAAGGGCCGTCCGTCGGTGAAATGGTCCATGATCGCCGCCAGAATGGGCGCTTTCAGGTGCGCCCAGTCCCGGTCCTCGGCCTTAGTCACGGTCAGGAACTCCTGGCCGAAGAACACCCGCTTGACGCCGCCCAGGTCGAACAAAGATTCGGCCAGTGGCGAGGCCTCGGCCTCAACTGCGTCATGGAACTCCCGCGTGCCGCTCGCCATCAACTCGCGGCCGGGAAGGAATTTCAGCACCGCCGGGTTTGGCGTGG
>JAYTXV010000024.1:0-7125 GCA_043742805.1 Caulobacteraceae bacterium
TATCGCCGGGGTCCGGCGACCGCCACCCAGAGCCCGGCCATGGATATTCAGGTGGCCTCCAACTTCGAGCGGCTCTATTTTGAATGCGCGGGACGGGACGCGGGGGCCACCGCCCGGGCGTTCCGCGCTTTCGCCGACGAGGGCGCCATCAGTCTGCCGGAAGCGGTGCTGGCCGCTATGGGCGAGGTGTTTGGCGCCGTCGCGGTCAGCGAGGCGCGGACCGCCCTGACGATCGCCGAAACGTTTCATCGTACGGGTGAATTGATTGATCCCCACACGGCGGTCGCCGTGGCCGGCGCCCAAAACGCTCGGTCCCACCCGGGAAACCAGCCCCTGATTGTCATCTCCACCGCCCATCCGGCAAAATTCCCCGAGACCGTCGGCGCGGCCGTCGGAACCGTTCCGCCGCCGCCCTCGGCTGTGCGGGCGCGCGCGGATCTGGCCGAGCGCATCGACCGGTTGCCGGCGAACGCCGAAGCCGTGAAGCGCTACGTCCTTGGTTTCGCCGCTTCATGAGTCAAATGTCCACGATCCCGCCGCGCCAACACCAGCTCTCCAATGGAGTTGCCTTGATCTGCGATCCCGTGCCCGGGTTCGAGACCTTCGCCCTGTCGGTGGTGGCCGGGCGCGGCTCCCGGTGGGAGGACCCATTCCGGTCGGGCTGGTCGCATCTGCTGGAACATATGGTCTTCAAGGGAGCCGGGGGTCGATCGGCCCGCGAGATCGTCGAAGCCATCGAGGCGGACGGCGGCCAGCTTAACGCCGCCACCGGACACGAGCGGACCAGCTTCCAGGTGCGCGCCCTGGAGGGTGGTCTGCCTTTGGCCTTGTCCGTGATTGGCGACCTGGTGGGTCACCCCACCCTGGACCCAGACGATCTGGCTCGGGAAAAACAGGTCGTCGCCCAGGAGATCGCCGAGGCTGCCGACACCCCCGATGATCAGGTGTTCGAACTGGCCCAGGCGGCGGCCTTCGCCGGACAGTCCCTGGGCCGGCCGATTCTAGGATCGGCGCTAAGTATCGCGCCGGCCGATTCCGCCGCGCTCGAAGCCTGGCGAACCATGCTCTACGCGCCGGATCGCCTGGTGGTGAGCGTCGCCGGCGCTGTGGACGAAGAGGAGCTGCTTCGTCTGGGGGAGGCCGCGTTCGGTGGAGCGACCGCAGCCGCTCATTCCGCCGCGGACCCCGCCAGGTTCACCGGCGGTCACGCGATGGAACGCCGAAAGCTTGAACAGGCCCACCTCGTCTTCCTGCTTCCGGCGCCCGCCATAGCGGACCCGGCCTATTGGCCATTTCGCGTTTTCGTGGAGGCTCTTGGCGGGGGCATGTCGTCGCGTCTGTTCCAGGAGGCGCGCGAGCGTCTCGGCCTAGCCTATGCCATTGACGCCTATGGCGAGGCCTATGCCGATGTGGGTGTGCTGGGCATCTATGCAGGCTGCGCGCCCGCCGACGCGGGCCGTCTGGCGGAGGTGGCGGCCGGTCAGATCAGAAGCCTGCTCGCCGCTGCGGACGCCGATGAGCTCCGTCGTTCCAAGGCCCAGCTCAAGGCGGCGCTGTTCATGGGGCGTGAATCCCTTCTGGCCCGGGCCGAGCAGGCGGCGGCGCAACGTCTGGGTCTTGGCGTGATCAAGCCGGCTTCGGTCTTCGCCCAGGCGATCGACGCCGTGACCAGGGAGGATATTGCTGATCTGGCGCCGATACTGATCGCGCCTGGCCGGTCGACCGTCAGTGTCCTCGGACCCAAGGCCGCGATGGATGCGTCCAGCCGCTTTGAGGCCGCGCTATTCGGCTGATGTATAAGAGACTGTTGGCCAATACGGGAATCTGCGCCAAGATCGACCAACATGGCCCTTCTTGACTGGATTGCCGCTGACCAAGACCTTCGCCTGGAGGCCGCGGCTGTGCGCCTTCGACCCCACAGGTCGGCGAATTTTCCCGAATGGGCGGCGTTGCGCGAAGCTTCCCGAGATTTCCTGCAGCCCTGGGAACCGACATGGCCCAGCGATGATCTGACGCGGGCCGCCTATCGGCGGCGGCTGGCCGCCTATGCCCAGGATATGGACCGTGGCGTCGCCTACCCTTTCCTGATCTTTCGGCGTAGCGACGACGCCCTGGTAGGCGGCATCACCTTGTCGAACATCCGCCGTGGCGTGGCCCAGATGGGGTCCATCGGCTATTGGATCGGCCAACCCTTCACCCGGCGTGGATATACAGTGGACGCGGTCCGGGCCGTCACCGGCTTCTGTTTCAGCCGGTTGCGCCTGCACAGGGTCGAGGCCGCCTGCATACCCACCAACATGGCGTCCCAGGCGGTTCTGCGCCGCGCTGGGTTCCAGCCGGAGGGGCTTGCGCGGGACTATCTGCGCATCGATGGCGTCTGGCGCGACCATCTGCTGTTCGGGTTGGTTTCGCCGACAGCCGGCGACTGATCAGGCCCGGCCCGGCTGGGCCGACAGGTGCTCGGGCGACACGCCGATCTTGGCCAGCGCCCTGGACCATTTGTGTTCATGGTCGTCATCGAACACCAGGCCCTCGTCTGCTTCGCAAGTCAGCCAGACGCTGTCGCGGATTTCGCGCTCCAGTTGCCCGGCATCCCATCCGGCATAGCCGACAGCCATCGCCGCGCGGCGGGGCCGCCGGTCGGCGGCCGCCAGAACCTCGAGGATCTCGCGCGACGCGGTCAGCATCAAGTCGCTATTGACGGTCAGACCCACGGGATCTGGACTGGAATCTCGGGTGTGAAGCACGAAACCCCGCTCCGGTTCGACCGGACCACCCATGAGAACCAGTTCGGCCGGCGCCCCGGGACCCGCCATGACGCCCAGGCGGCCCAGGAGATCGGCGATGGTCAGCCCCCCGACCGGGCGGTTGACGGTCAGGCCCATGGCGTGGGTCCGGTCGTGCTCGCACAGCAGGATCACGGCCCTCTCGAACCGCGGGTCCCCGATCCCTGGCATCGCCACCAGCAAACAGCCGGCGAGATAGGACGTGGAAGTGGTCGTCATGATCTAGAGGATCGCGACTCGACGCAGCGGAATCAACCCCATAACGACCGCCCACCCTTGGCGTGACGGCTTGCGGTCTCTAATGAGACGCAATTGCTAGCACAGGCCCAAAAGCCGTCAGGTCTGAAAACCCAAGGAGCGACCCCATGACCGTCAAAGTCGGCGACACCGTCCCCAGCGCCACCTTCACCACGTTTGGCCCTGACGGCCCCCGTCCGGTCACCAGCGATGAGCTGTTCAAAGGCAAGACCGTGGCTCTGTTCGCTGTGCCGGGAGCCTTCACCCCCACCTGCTCAGCCAAGCATCTCCCGGGCTTCAAGGCTCATGCCGCCGAGATCAAGGACAAGGGCGTCGACACCATAGCTTGTCTGTCGGTCAACGACGTGTTCGTGATGAAGGCCTGGGGCGAAGACCAAGGGGTCGGCGGCAAGATTTTGATGCTGGCCGACGGCAACGGCGACTTCACCAAGGCTATGGGCCTTGAGTTTGACGGCGCGCGGTTCGGGATGGGTCTGCGTTCGCAGCGTTACTCGGTGATCGTCAAGGACGGTGTTATCGCGGAGCTCAATGTTGAACAGGGCGGCGAGTTCAAAGTCTCCACAGCCGAATACCTGCTGGCTCAGATCTGAGCCAGCGCTCGACCAGGCAGACCAAAAAAAGGCCGCCCATTGGGCGGCCTTTTCCTTGTCTGGTTACCCGCCGGAACTCAGCCGGCAACAGTGACGGCCTTGGCTCTCCACCGCGCCGCCACGCCCACGAGACCGAAGCCCAACAGAAGCATCGACCAGGGTTCCGCCTCTGGAACCGCAGAGGGGAGAGCTCCCCCAACGCCCGCCGTCGCTCCAGTCCCGGCGGTCGGCAGGATCACATTGGAGATCCAGGTGCCCCAACGCGTGCCGCCGGTCCCGCCGGGATGGCCGTTGGCGCCGTCATTGGGCTCCCGCGCGAACTCGCCGATCACCCAGAAGCTGTTCGGAGCGTTCGGATCCACGCTGACCTGTGAAAAGTCGCCCCAGCGCTGCCGCCCGGCTGCGGCCGATCCGTCAATCGAGCCATTGTGGTAGTCGTTGGTGTTGCTGACATGCAGCAGAACCGTGCCAGTATTGACCAGGGCGCCTTTGGCGTTCGACTTGAACGACTGGGCGAAGACGCTGATGGCGCCGTCTACGGGGCTTGACCCGGAACGGTTGTAGCCGATCACTACCCCGCCCTTGGCGTTTACCGCGATCGATCCTTGATAATAGTCGAAGCCATCGCCGTTGCCGCCGATGGTCCCTTGCTGGACCAGGGCGTTAGTCGCCGCGTTGGATACCGTCCAGACGATCGCGGTGTGGTCGGATCCGGTGGGTGTGACGGCATGGACGGCGTAGATCAGGCCGCCACGCTCATAGACAGAACTGGAAACGCGGTCGTCGAGGGTGTCGATCACGCGAGGATTGCCCGCGCTTGGCTGCCGGCCCGGACTGTTGGTGTCATAGGGTGTCGTATTGATATACTTAGCGGTAGTCACCGTGGCCCCGGACGTGCCGGCATTGTTGACTTGATAGGTGATCAGGTCGGCTTTCTGGATGCTGACCGCGAGGATCCGGCCGAAGTCGGCGTTTCCCACCTGGTTGACCCCTTGGATGGCGAACCCTGGATCGGCGCCATTGAGCACGTCGCTGAGGGGCGTAAAGATCTGGGCAATGGTTTTGACATGCGGGTTGGTTGAAAATAAATCACCGCGCCTGATGATATTCAGGGTTTCACCCGAGTAGTTTCCAGCCGCGGTGAAGTCATTCGTTCCGATGTAGACGGCCGTGTTGTCGAGCGCCAGGGTCGGATAGTCGGCTATACCGCTGGAATACCCGATGAAAGAAGTCGATTTCCAAGTGCCGAGCGCGTCGGAAGTGTTGGAAACCGCGATCTGGATGGTGTCGAGGCTGGCGCCGAAGGATTCGACAATCCATCGGTTGGAAAGCTTGTCATACAGGATGCGGGCATCGCCGTTTCCCTGTGGCAGGCCGTTGGGATAGGTGGCCTGGGTCTGGCCCGCGGCGGTCCAGAACGCACCGTCCGAGATCAGGGCCTGCTGTCGGCCGGTGCTTTTGTCGTAGATCGCGTAGCCGCCGTTGGTGGTCTCCATGAACTGTTTGGCGCCCACCGAGCCCATGGTGTCGGGTGGGATGAAGCTGAAGCCGCCGTTCAGGGCGCGGGTGTCGTACTGGGAAACGCCTTCGAAGCTCAAGGAGTTCGGCGCGCCCGGCAGACCGATCTTGCCCGCCGGACCCTGTGTATAGCTCCCGCCCGGCGTCACGGGCATATCGTTAGGCCCGAGCAGCGTCGCGCCGCCATCGTAGTTCAGATAGGCTGGATCGCTGGTTCTAGCAGCCGCGGCGAACGCCATAACGGTGAGCGCGCAAGCGGCGAGTAGCGAGGTCTTCAGCACGCGTGGCTCCCACTGAATGATGGTCACAGGCGACAAGCGCCGGACGCATAAGTGTTGGAACGAAGTTCTCGTGGTTCCCGCACTGTGTCCAGACGGAAAAGTCACCCTTTTCGGGCGTGGCGCCCAAGGCCATGACCAGGAGAACCGCGATCATCGTGATCGAAGCTCGCCGGCCCTTGGAGTCATGCGCCCAAGGACTCCGGCGTCGCCCGGAACAGGTCGATGGAGCCCTGGCTGACGGCCTGGGACAGGGCCGGCGCCTGGGCCAGGACCTGTTCTGAAAATACCCGGGCCAAGCCGATACGGGTGCGCCAATAATCCTTGTCGCCTTCGCCGGCCGCGATATGCCGCGAAGCCGCCAGGGCGCCCTTGGCCAGCATCCAGCCGCCGATCACATCGCCGAGCAATTTCAGATAAGGTGTCGCGCCGGCCAGGGCATCCGGCTGGGCGTGACCGCGGCGTTCAAGCATCCAGCCTGTTGCCGACTGCACCGCCGCAAGGCCTGCTTCCAATCGCGCGCCGATGGTGTGCAGCCAGGCGTCGTCGGCGCTCTTCAGGGCCGAAGCGGTTGGGAAGATCTCCGCCACCAGTTCCCGCACCGCCTTGCCCTTGCCGATGGCCAGCTTGCGGCCCATCAGATCGATGGCCTGGATACCGTTGGTCCCTTCATAGATCGGCAGGATACGGGCGTCGCGATAGTGCTGGGCGGCGCCGGTTTCTTCGATGAAGCCCATGCCGCCGTGGATCTGCAGGGCGCTTGAGGCGGTCTCGACGCCGATGTCGGTCGACCAGGCCTTGGCGATCGGGGTCAGCAGATCCTCGCGCATCCGGGCCGCCTCGCGGTCCACCGGGTTGGTGGCGAACCGCGCCAGGTCGGCGGCGACGGCGGTGGACAGGCACAGGCCCCTGGCCGCCTCGATCCGCGCCTTCATCAGCATCAGACTGCGCCGCACGTCGGGGTGGTCGAACAGGCGCGAGGGGGAGGCGCCGGTCCAGGCCGATCGGCCCTGTTTGCGTTCCAGGGAAAAAGCCAGGGCCTGCTGATAGGCGCGCTCGGCGATCGCCACGCCCTGCACCCCAACCTGAAGGCGGGCGGCGTTCATCATCACGAACATCGCCGCCAGCCCCTGGTTTGGCGCGCTCACCAGTTCGGCCTTGGCGCCTTCGAACAGCATCACGCAGGTGGGCGAGGCGTGGATGCCAAGTTTGCGTTCGATGCTTGCCGGCCGAAGGGCGTTGGCGATGCCCAGTGATCCGTCCTCGGAAACCAGAATCTTGGGAGCCAGGAACAGCGACAGGCCACGTGAGCCGACCGGGGCGTCTGGCAACCGCGCCAGGACCAGGTGAAGGATGTTTTCGGCGACGTCATGGTCGCCCCAGGTGATGTAGATTTTCTGGCCGGTCAGCCGGTAGCCGCCGTCGGCGTCGGGCTCCGCGCGGGTGGTGATGCCGCCCAGGTCCGATCCCGATTGCGGTTCGGTCAGGTTCATGGTTCCGGTCCATTCACCGGAAACCAGCCGGGGCAGATAGAGCGCCTTTTGGCGGTCGGTGCCATGGGTGCTCAGCGCCTCGATGGCTCCCAGCGTCAACATTGGACACAGGCCGAAAGCCATGTTGGAGGCCTGGATCATCTCGAAGACGGCGATTTCCAGCGCCTTGGGCAGGCCCTGTCCGCCAAACCGCGGATCGGCG
>JAYTXV010000025.1:0-6893 GCA_043742805.1 Caulobacteraceae bacterium
GGGTTCGCTCGGCCACCACCCCGCCCAGATCACCGCCCGCATCGACCCCAGGAAGCGAGCGCGGGAGGAACTGGCGATGCTCGCCGCCCGATCCCCGCCAGGGGTGTCGCCGCTGGCCCACGCCTTGTGCAGGGCGATCCTGGTTTTGCGTTCCGGCGCCAACTGAGGGGCGTATTTGAAGTTCCGAGCCCGGCCGCCGCCCGTTCCAGTTGACACCCACCCCGAGCCATCCCCACTCTGAGCCCCAAAGGCCGTCGCTCCTGGGCGTCGGACGCCGACAATGGAAAGCGCCCCGGCCGTATGCAGGATCCCGAAGGCACACCACCGACGCTCAAGCGTGTCCTCAGCCCGCTTGGTGTGTTGCTGCTGGCCTTCTCGGCCCTGTCCCCCGCCTTCTCGGTCTATATCGGCGGCGACGCCATACTGCAGCTGGCGGGGACCGGGGCGGCGGTGGCGTTTCTGCTTGGCGGGATCGCAGCGGCCCTGCTCGGACTGCTCTACGCCGAAGTCGGAGCGGCGTTTCCGGGGGCGGGCGGCGTCTATCCCAGCCTGGGTGCGCTGCTCGGGCCACTGCTGGCTTTCCCCTATATCGTCCTGTTGGCGCCGATCGTGTTCGCCCAGACCGCGTTCGCGGCCCTGGGCATGGCGGACTATATCCGCGTGCTGGTTCCCGCCCTGCCGCTGATGCCCATCGCCTTCGGCGGCATGGCGGTGGCCACGGCGATTGCCGTGCTGAACATCCGCTTCGGCGCCATCGTCACGGGGATATTCCTGGCTGTAGAGGCCATCGCCCTGACCATCCTGACGGTGGTCGCGATCCTGCACCCCGCCCGCTCCCTGGGCGATGTGCTCGCCCATCCGGTGATGCTGGATCACGGGGTTCTAAAGGCGGTGCCTTTCGTGACCCTTGGCCTCGCGACGGTGTCTGGGATGTGGGCCTGCGGCGGCGCCAGCTGGGGTATGTATTTTGCCGAGGAAATGCATGACGCGCAGCGCAAGATCGGTCGCCTGGTGGCGTGGACCGGGGTCATCGCCAGCGTGACCATCGCCGGGCCGGTGATCCTGATGCTGCTCAGCGCGGGCGACGTCCGCTCGCTACTCGCCTCCGAGGCGCCGATGGCGGCGTTCTTGAGGCAGACGGGTGGACCGGTGATCGCCACGGTGGTCAGCGCCGGAGTAGCAGCCGCAATCTTCAATAGCCTTGTCGCCTGCATGATCGCCTATAGCCGATATCTCTACGCCACGGGCCGCGACGGTATCTGGCCCAAGCCCGTCAGTCGGGCGCTGGCCTATCTCCACCCCAAGCTGCACTCGCCGCTGGTGGCGACCCTGTTGCTTGCCGGGTTGTCGGCGCTGATGTCGCTGATCGGCGAGAAGGCCTTGCTTATCCTGATCTCCGGCAATGTGGCCGACTATCTGTTGATCTCCGTCGCCATAGTGCTGGGCCGAAGACGCGGCACCACGGGCGCTTTCTTTCGCGCGCCGCTGCACCCGATGATGCCGGTGTTCGGCATAGCGGTGACGGTTATGGCGCTGATCTCCGACTGGCTGGATCCGGCGGCGGGACGGCCCAGCGTCATTCTGCTGGTCAGCCTGTTCGTGGCGGCCCTGGTCTACTACCACTTCCGGCTGAGGCAGGTGTCCAAGGGTTGGTTGCTCGGCACGGGCGGCGTGGAGGCGCTGGGCGCCGCGGACTGAGGTCTCTAGGGTGCGCCGGTCAGGTTTGCGCCGTTTTCAATCAAAGGGGGTCGTGATGCGGCTCGTCGTCTCGCTCGCCCTCTGCCTCGCGTTTGGCGGCGCCGCCAGGGCCGACACTACCGCTCCGGCGCGTCCGAAGGCCATGGTGGCGGCCGCCAACCCCGCGGCGGTCGAGGCGGGGTTGAACGTATTGCGCCGGGGGGGCTCGGCGCTGGACGCCGCGGTGGCCGTGCAGGCCACACTGGGTCTGGTCGAGCCGCAGAGCTCCGGCCTGGGCGGCGGGGCGTTCCTGACCTGGTACGACCACAGGACCCGCAAGGTCACCGCCTATGACGGGCGGGAGACGGCTCCGGCCGGGGCCACTAAGGCGATGTTCCTGCACGCCGACGGCAAGCCGATGGGCTACGGCGAGGCGGTGCTGTCGGGCCGGTCCGCCGGCGCGCCGGGCGCGATCGCCATGCTGCATCTGGCCCAAAAAGACCACGGCAAACTGGCCTGGTCGTCGCTGTTCGACGACACCGAAAAGCTGGCGGAAGACGGCTTCCTGGTCGGCCCGAGGATGATCCATGTTCTGACCAGCCCCGCGCCTCAGAACAAGGCGCCCGACGTGCTCGCCTACTTCAAGGCGCCGGACGGCTCGCCCCTGAAAGCAGGGGACCACATCAAGAACCCCGCCTATGCGGCCACCCTGCGCAGGATCGCCGCCGAGGGCGCCGACGCCCTGCTGAAGGGCAAGATCGCCGGCGACATCATCGCGCGGCTCAGCGAGGAACCGACGCCCGGAACCATGAGTCTGGCCGATCTGGCGGCCTACCAGCCCCATCGAAGCGCCGCGCTTTGCCGGCCCTATCGTGTCTGGACAGTCTGCGTCCCCCCGCCCCCCGCCGGCGGGACGGCCACCCTGATCGGCCTGGGCATTCTCGAAAACACCGATATCGCCAGCAGAGGACCCGCCGATCCGGTGGGCTGGTACGAATTGGCCCAGGCCGAGCGGCTGATGTACGCCGACGATCTGCGTTATGTCGCCGACCCGGCCTTCGTGCAGACGCCGGTGGAGGGCCTGCTGGACAGGGCCTATCTGGCCGATCGCGCCAAGCTGATCGGCGAACACGCGGGGCCGGCGCCGGAATTTGGCCACCCGGCCGGAGCTCCGAAATACGGACCCGACGCCACCAAGGAGCCCGGTGGAACATCGTCATTCGTCGTCGTCGACCGCTGGGGCAACGTCGTGGCCATGACGACCACCGTCGAAAGCCTGTTTGGCGACGGCCGGATGGTGGACGGGTTCTTTCTGAACAACCAGCTGACCGACTTTTCCTTCGACCCGGCCAACAAGGACGGAACCCCCGCCGCCAACGCCGTGGGTCCCGGCAAGCGCCCGCGATCATCGATGTCGCCGACCATCATTCTGGACAAGGACGGCAGGTTCGTCGCCGCCATCGGCTCTCCCGGCGGTCTCGCGATACCGTCGTTCGTCCTGAAGGGAATCGTCGGGGTGCTCGACTGGAAACTGACGATGCAGGACGCGGTGGCTTTGCCCAATCTGGTTGCTCTGGGTGAAAGTTATATCTCCGAACCCGCGAAGTTCGCCCCGGGGGTGGTGGAGGGTCTGGCCGCGAAAGGGGTGGTTCTGCACAGCGGCTACGGGGTCGAAGACTCGGGCCTGCACGGCGTGATCGCCCGCGCTGATGGGCTGGAAGGCGGCGCCGATCCCCGTCGCGAAGGCGTTGCGCGGGGGTGCTGCGAGCCGTGACCGTCACAGGCTCCAAAAGCAGGAAGAGTTCAGGCGCCGCGACTTGGCATAGCCTCTGCCTGATCGCGGTGATCGCGGCGGGCGGCCTGGTCCATGGGACCGCCAGGTCAGCGCCCTCATCACCGTCGGAACTCAAAGCCCGGGTGGAGCGGGTACTGGCCAGCACGCCGCTTATCGATGGTCACAACGATCTGCCTTGGGAAATCCGGACGCGGTTCGCCGGCAAGGTCGCGGCAATCGACTTGGGCGCGGACACATCGAAGCTTCCGAACGCCGACGCGGACGCCGCGCCTCTTATGACCGACATCCCCCGCCTGCGAGCCGGTCATGTCGGCGGACAGTTCTGGTCGGTTTGGATTCCGGTGACGGTGACCGGACCGGCGGCGGTGAAGATGACGCTGGAGCAAATCGATTTGGTGAAGACCATGGTCCAAGCCTATCCGGCCGATCTGGAGATGGCCTACACCGCCGATGATATCGAACGCGCCCACAAGGCAGGACGGGTGGCGTCGCTGATCGGCGTCGAAGGTGGCCATCAGATCGACAGTTCGATGGCCGCGCTCCGCGCCATGTATGCGCTCGGCGCGCGCTACATGACCTTGACGCACACAGCCAACACACCCTGGGCCGACTCGGCCACCGACGATCCGGCGCACCATGGGCTGACAGCCTTCGGCCGTGCGGTGGTGCATGAGATGAACCGCCTGGGGATGCTGGTCGACCTGAGTCACGTCTCTCCGGAGACCATGAAGGTGACGCTGGCGACGACCCTGGCCCCGGTGATCTTCTCGCACTCCGGCGCCCGGGCGCTGGTCGATCATCCCCGCGACGTCCCCGACGACGTTCTGCGCCTGGTGGCCAAAAACCATGGGGTGGTGATGGCCAATTTCTATCCCGCCTATGTGTCCCAGGCGCGAGCGACGTGGGAAGCGGATCGCGCCGCCGAGCGAGCCCGCTATGGCGCGCCGCCCTATGGCGGCCTCTATATCGGCCAGCCAGAGCGGGCCAAGGCCGCCCTGGGGGCGTGGGTTGCCGCCCATCCGGCGCCGGAGGCTACGCTGTCGATGGTCGCCGACCACATAGATCATATCCGCTTGATCGCCGGAGTGGACTGCGTGGGCCTCGGCTCCGACTTCGATGGCATCGAGGTGACCACCCGCGGGCTCGACGCGGTGGACAAGTTCCCCGCCCTGCTGGAGGAAATGGCCCGGCGCGGCTGGAGCAACGAGGACCTGGCCAAGCTGGCTGGCCGCAATCTGCTGCGGGTGATGAGGGTCGCCGAGGCGGTCGGCGCAAAACTCCGCATGACCGAGGGTCCGTCCTCGGCCACCCTCGCCGAGCTGGACGGCGCGGCGAAACCCTGAGCGAGAGGCGCTATTGGGCGGTGTAGCCTGCATCGACCACCAGTTCCGCGCCGGTCATGAAGCTCGACTCATCCGAGGCCAGGAACACCACCGCGTCCGCAATCTCGCGCGCCCAATCGCCCTCGCGGGCCAGGCGCCGGGCCGATTCCGCGCCCAAGCCCGAGGCCCCGCCGGTGATCAGAGCCACCTTGCCCGCCACCCGTCCACTGGATTAGCTCATGCCGTCGGTCTCCCAATCTCAAGTCGTTTCATGGCTCGATGGACATCCCGGCGCATCGCTCGGGCGCCCTCAGAGGGTTGCAAACCGTGATCGCGCCGCCCGGCAGCCTGGCCTGATAGGTCGAAAACCGGGTTTCAGGATGGCGATAATCGGTGGACACATATTGCGCGCCCGAGGCGAGGGCGGCGTCACGGCGGACGGTATCGTTGGCGCGGGCCTCCACCGTATCGGCGTCCGCGCGGGTGCGAACAATATAGCCGGCCTTCACGGCGGCGGCGATGCGCGGGCCGTCAGCCAGTTCGTTAAGAGTGATATAACCGCCAGCCGGCGAGGCTTCATCGGTGTTGACGAACATCACCCGGCCCTCCAGCGAACGGCGGGCTCCACGATAGGCGGCGATGTGGGGCGCCTGTTCATCGACGGCGAACAGCACCTTGCCCCGCGCCGCACCTAGACTCGGCCACCCGTGCTTGAGCACCGCTTCGCGCAGGTTGGGATAGCCGCCCCGAACCTGATCCGGGATGATCAAGCTCGATCGAGGAAACACCGAAGCGATCTCGGCGTCGACTGCGTCGTAGGCCTTTTCATCAAAAGGCAATTCATCGGTTCCGCCCGGAAAGTGCGCCTTCTCGTCATTGGTGTTCATGGTGATCAGGATCGGCGTGTGGCGCGGATGGGCCAGACTCCAGGCGCGGATGATCCTCAGGCAGTCGACGAAGGCCAAGCATGACGAGCGGAAGTCGATGTCCTGGACGTGCAGGACTTTCAAGCCCGGCCTCGACATGGCCGCCACATAGTCTCCCTGCACGGACTGACCGGTCATTTTCATCCCGGCTGGATGCGCGAAGCGACCCCCGACCGGGTCGTAGGCCAGGTCGAGTTCCAGGGCGCGCGCGCCGTCGTCCAACTGTTCGGCCAGCGGCGGATGATGGTAGTCGAGACCCAGGGCCACCTTTGGCGCGGCGGCTTTGAGCAGGACCATGATCGGCGGCGAGATGGCCTGCTTGTAGCTGTTGTGAGTGCCCATGGTCAGGATGTCGTTCATCCGCAGATTGCGGTCCATCCATGCCTGGGCGCAGCCGCGCCCGGCCTTGGCGGCGTTGGGCGCGTGGAGATCACAGGCGTGCGAGGCGGTAGCGAGGAGAAGCGCCGCGATGGCCAGACCCCATCGACCCGCCGGCCGCCTCACCGGTCCAGCACCGCGCAGGCCGTGGCGGCCAGTTGTCGGGTGTTGGAGTTGTCGGTCGAGGCGACGCCCGTGCCGATACCGGTCAGGTTGCGTGTGAAAACGCCCTGACCGATCGATGCCAGACGGAACATCGAGAACGCCAGCAGGGCGTTGAAGCCTTCAATCCCGGCGCGGCCGGTACGGCGGCAATAGGCGTCGACCACCTCCAATTCGCTGGGGATGCCCGCCGCCTTCAGGTCGACGCCATCCAGAGTGCCCCAGCTTTCCGAACGCGAGTGATGTAGGATGCAAACGTAGGCGATATCGGCCAGGGGGTGGCCGAGGGTCGAAAGTTCCCAGTCCAGCACCGCGATGATGCGGGGCTCGGTGGGATGGAACATGACGTTTTCCAGCCGGTAGTCGCCGTGGGCGATACTGACATCGTCGGTGATCGGCAGCAGGCTGGGAAGCACCTTGATCAGATGCTCCATCTCCGGGATCAGCTCGGACTCGGCTCCGCGGTATTGCTTGGTCCAGCGATCCATCTGCCTTTGGAAATAGTTTCCGGGGCGTCCGTAATCAGCCAAGCCGATCGCGGCGAAATCCACCTCGTGCAGACGCGCCAGGGTGTCGATCAGATTGGCGTAGATCGCTGTTCGCTCGGCGGGCTTCATGCCCGGCAGGCGAGCG
>JAYTXV010000026.1:0-8426 GCA_043742805.1 Caulobacteraceae bacterium
GTCCCCCGCCACCCGGCCCTCAGGTCGGCTTCGCCGGCATCGGCAAGCCCTGGAAGATGGAGCGCGCTCTGAAAGCGGCGGGGTGCGATCTCGTCGACTTCGCGCCCCTGGCCGATCACAAACCCATCGGCGAGGCGACTTTGCGTTTCCTGGCCGACCGCGCGGCCAGCCTGGGCGCGGGCCTGATCACCAGCGAGAAAGACTGGGCGAGGCTGTCGCCGGACTGGCGCGTCCGGGTGACCGCCTGGCCGGTGCGGGCGCGGTTCGAGGACGAGGCGGCCATCCTGGCTTTGCTCGCCGGGTCGGCTGGGTCTTAAGCCCCCGCCATCTTGGCGAAATTCCACGCTGCTTCGGCCAGCAGGGGGACGCGGGCTTCCTGGGCGGCGGCCTGGGGGCTGTTGGCGGTGCCGTCGCGGACGCGGCCGACGATGCCCTGCAGGATGCCGGCCAGCCGAAACGCGTTGTAGGCGAAGAACCAGTTGAGTTCCGGTAGTCCCGACCGTCCGGTGAGGCGGCAGTATTCGGCCACATACTCTTCCATCGTCGGGATGCCGTGTGCGGTCAGGTCGGGAATAGTGGCGATCGTGCCGTTCACCCACTGCATCAGCACATAGGTGAAATCGGCCAGCGGGTTGCCCAGGGTGCATAGTTCCCAGTCAAGCACGGCGACCACCCGCGACTCGGTGGCGTGTAGCACCATGTTGTCGAGCCGGTAGTCGGCGTGGACGATGGTGGTCTGATCGTCGTCGGGCACCGATTTCGGCAGCCACTCGATCAGCCGCTCCATGGCCTCGAGCGGTTGGGTTTCCGAGGCCTTGTACTGCTTGGTCCAGCGATCGATCTGGCGGGACATGTAGTTGCCCGGCCGGCCGAAGCTCTCCAGGCCCGCCGCCTTGTAGTCGGTGTTGTGAAGGTCGGCCAAAGTCTTCAACGCCGCCATGTGGATCGCGTATCGCTCGGGCGGCGCATAGGCTGGCAGGGACTGGTCCCAGAGAATGCGTCCCTCGACCATCTCCATCACATAGAACATCGTGCCGACCACGCTGTCATCGGTGCACAGGCCATAGGGCTTGGCCACGGGAAAGCCGGTCGGGTGGAGGGCGGAGATTACCCGGAACTCGCGGTCGACGGCGTGGGCGCTGGGCAAAAGTTTGCCGGGCGGCTTGCGGCGCATGACATATTTCTGGCCCGGCGTGACCAGCTGATAGGTCGGATTGGACTGGCCGCCCTTGAACTGGCGCACCTCCAGCGGCCCGGCATAACCCTCGACGTTGGCGGCCATCCAATTCGCCAGCGCGGCCTCGTCGAACCGATGGGTCTCGGCGATCGCCTTGGTGCCGGTGTTCTGGGCTTCCCGTTCCTGCTCGCCAGTGTCCTGTTCACTGGTGGCCTGTGCAACAGTGGTTTGGGCATCGGCCATGACGTTTCCTCGTTGTCGCGTTTTCGTGGCGGACCTTAGCCACCGGCCCCCCGGCTTGCAAAGTCCCCTGAACGCGGACGGCGTGTCAGAGCGCGCGCCAGCCGATATCGCGCCGATGGAAACCCTCGGGCCAATCGATGCGGTCGATGGCGTCATAGGCGCGGGCTCGAGCCTCGCCCAGGTCGCGACCCCGGGCGCAGACGTTCAACACCCGGCCCCCGGCCGCGACCAGCGCGCCGTCTTCCCGGCGCGCCGTGCCGGCATGAAAGATCACCACGCCTTCACCCCAGTTGACGTCCGCAAGGCCGCCGTCCGGCAAGCCGATCACCGACCCGGCTTGCGGGGCCTGTGGATACCCCTTGGCCGCCAGCACCACGCAGATCACGGCCTCGTCGCGCCAGACCGGCGCGGGCAGGTCCGCGAGGCCCCCCCGGGCGGCGGCCAGCAGATAGGGAATTACGTCGCTCTGGAGCCGCAGCATCAGCACCTGGCATTCGGGATCGCCGAAACGGGCGTTGAACTCCACCAGCCGTGGGCCGGTCGGCGTCAGCATCAGCCCGGCGTAGAGCACGCCGCGATAGGGCGTTCCCTCGGCGCCCAGCCCGCGAATCGTCGGCTCGATCAGCTGTTGGCGGGCCAGGGCCTCCAGAGCCGGCGTGAAGGCAGGCGCCGGAGCGTAAGCGCCCATGCCGCCAGTGTTGGGACCCTGGTCGCCGTCGAAGGCGCGCTTGTGATCCTGAGCGGCGCCAAACAACAGACCCGTCTCGCCGTCGCCCAGGGCGAACAGCGACACCTCCTCGCCGGTCATGAATTCCTCGATCACCACCCGCGCGCCGGCGGATCCGAACCGGCCGCCCAGGCAGTCGTCGACGGCGGCGCGCGCTTCGGCCAGATCGGCGGCGATGGTGACACCCTTGCCGGCGGTCAGGCCGTCGGCCTTGATCACATAGGGCGCGGTCATGGTGGCCAGATAGGTCGCCGCCTCATCCGCTGCGTCGAACACCCGATGGGCGGCCGTGGGGAGGCCGTGACGCGCGGCGAAAGCCTTCATGAACGCCTTGGAGGTCTCGACCCGCGCGGCGCGCGCCGACGCTCCGAAACAGGCGATGCCGACCTCTTCGAGGGCGTCGGCCAGGCCGGCTTCCAGAGCGACCTCCGGGCCGACGACGACCAGATCGGCGCCGATCTCGCGCGCCAGTGCGACCTGGCCGGTGACATCGACGGCGGCCACGGCGCGGATTTCGGCCAGCGCCGCCATGCCGGGATTGCCCGGCGCGCAGACCAGGCGCTTCACCAGCGGCGACTGGGCGATTTTCCAGGCCAGGGCGTGCTCGCGCCCGCCCGATCCGACGACAAGGATGTTCATGATCGCCCGATTGGCGGGAACCGGGGCGGGCCGTCAAGCCGGTGGCCCGCGGGGCCCCGCTTCAGGGGATCAGAACCGACGCCATGGCGGTCGTCTCCTGGGGCGGTGGACCGTCGGCCATGGGGATGTAGGCCGAGAACAGCGCCCCGGCGCCCTCGGTGCTTTCCACGATCAGGCCGCCCCGGTGGCGGTTGATGATATGTTTGACGATCGCCAGGCCGAGGCCCGTTCCCGGACGCTCCCGCGTTTTCTGGCCTTCGACCCGATAGAACCGCTCGGTCAGCCGGGGCAGGTGGTTGCGGCCGATTCCGGGACCGAAATCCCGGACTCTGATCACCACATAGCGCCGACCAGCGGCGTGATCGGGTGTCAGGATCGAGAACCGCGCCGCTAGGTCCGACATCGGCGCGGCGGCCCTGGTGGGGGGCAGGTCGGTCAGGACCTCGATGTTCACGGCGCCGCCGATCGGCGTGTATTTGATGGCGTTCTCCACTAAATTCTGGATCACCTGCAATATCTGATCGCGATCGGCCGCGGCCAAGGCCACGCCGGGCTCCGGCAGAACCGGCTGGAAGACCACAGAGCGTTCCTTGGCCAGGGGACCCAGTGCGTCGAGGATGTCGATCACCGCCACCGCCATGTCCACCCTTCCGGAAGGGGGGATGTGTTCGCCAAGCTCGATTCGCGACAGGCTCATCAGATCATCGATCAACCTGCGCATCCGCTCGGCCTGGATCTGCATGATGCCCAGGAATCGATCCCGCGCCTCCGCGTCGTCGCGCGCGTGGCCTCTCAGGGTCTCGATGAATCCGGTCAGAGACGCCAGCGGGGTGCGAAGCTCATGGCTGGCGTTGGCCAGAAAGTCAGCCCTGGTGCGTTCACTGCGGCGAATTTCGGTTTCATCGCGCAGGGCGAGCAGAACCTGTCCCGGCTGGCCCCGGTCCAGCGACAAGGGCAGAGCCCTGGCTCTCCAGGTTCGATCCTGAACCCCCCGGACTTCGTAGACCGCTTCGCCCGGCAGGCCGTCGAACAGGGCTTCGTCGATCGCGTCCAGCACTTCTGGCGCGCGTATGGCGGTGGTGAGCGGGCCGTCCTGGCGCTGGATGCGCAACAAGGCCCGCGCGGCGGCGTTGGCGAAGATGAATCGGCGTTCGCTCGGATTTTCGCGCATCCCGCCCTCGATCAGCAGGATGGGGTCCGAAAGCATGTCCAGCATGGCCGCAAACGGTGGCTTGAAAAGGGGTGGCGAAGATTCCGGCGCCATGCCTGCGGGGGCGGAATCCGATCCTCTCGGGGACCCACCCCAGAAATATAAGCCCGCCAGGACGCTAACAGCTGCGGCGGCGATCAGGGCCGGACCCAAAGCGGCGTGGCCGGCCAGGATCAGGACCAGCGGCGCGCCGACCGATACGACCACCAACGCCACCGTCCGCCAGGAGGGCGGAGAGGCGTTCGGCGGCGGCGGGCTGGGATCGGTCATGACGCCGTGGGGGTGAAGACGGGGCGAGGATGCGGTCGATGATTCGTGGCGCGGCCTTCCATCCTAACTGTAAGGCCAGTGCGTGACAGTTTGCCCATGCGAGGTCTTTGCCTTGAAAGACGCCCAATTGCAGTCGTATTAGGCTTCCGCCACCGGTTCGCATCAATTCGCCGCGAGTGAGAGCCCCTGTTGATGAATCGTAAGTTCCTTCTCGCCGCCGTTTGCCTTGCCCCCATGCTTCTGGCGCCGGGCGTCGTCTGGGCCACCGCTACCATCTCGACCGCCACCACCACCCCGGTGGCCACGGCCACGGCGACAAACAATGCCCCCGACAATATTGATATTGTCAGCGGCGGGTCGGTGGGAATCACCGCCTCCGGGACCGCCGTGACCATCAACAGCTCCAACACGGTTTCGGTTGAAGGCCAGATCGGTTTCACCGGCGTGGATAATGCCACGGGCATTCAGCTCCAAGGTGGCAACACCGGGTCGGTGATCAATACAGGCTCGATCACGCTCACTGAGACCTATTCACCCACCGACACCAATAATGACGGCCTGATCGACGGCCCCTATGCTCTAGGGACCAACCGGATCGGCATCCAGGTGATCGGTTCGGCGCCGTTCACCGGTGGCATCACCAACCTCGGCGCAATCTCGGTTCACGGCAACAACTCCTATGGCGTTTCGATCCAGGGACCGATCACCGGCAGCTATCAGTCGCAGCTGGTGACACCGGCCACCAGCACGACCGCGGCGATCGTGGCCAATGGATCGATCTCGGTGCTGGGGGACAACACCGTCGGATTTCAGATCACTAAAACCGGGGCCGTTGGCGGCAGCGTCACCCTTGCCAATGTGACGGCCCAAGGCGTGAACAGCCAGGGCGTGGTGATCGGCGGCGCGGTGACGGGAGGCCTCAATCTGGCAGGTACGATCACCGCAACTGGCTACCGCAGCACGGCGCGGTCCAATTATCCGACCCTGGCGGCGCTCTATACGGCGCAGGAACTGTCCCAGGGCGGTTCGGCTGTGACCATTGCCGCCAATGTCGGGGCCGGCGTCATCCTCAGCGCTCCACCTCTGTTGCTATCCACCACCAACCCCGATCTCGACAACAACGGCGTCCCGGACACCCTGCAGGCCATCGGCGCCATCACCAGCTATGGCGTGGCGCCGGCCCTGGTGATCGGGGCGGCGGGTCAGAACGTCGAACTCGGCGTCGTCGGCGATAAGCGGGGGGTGGTGGGTGAAGGCGGCGCGGGCGCCTATGGCTTGGTCATCCAGGGTAGAGTGACCGGCAACGGTGTCTTTGATCAGATCAGCACACCCAATTTGCCCGCGCCCGCGCCTGGAACGGCGATTCAGATCGGTGTCGTCGGCGGTGGTTCGGCGATCATCGACGGCGGGATCTACAACACCGGCTCGATCGATGCCCTGGCCTATCAGGCCAACTCCACGGCCATCCACATCCTCGGCGGCGCCTCCACACCGTTGATTCTCAATGATGGCGTGATCGCCGCGAGCTCCATCCAGCAAACCTCCAACACCACCGGGGTCACTCCGATCGCTGCCAATGGCATCCTGATCGAAGCCGGCGCCTCGGTCGCCAGTATCGTCAACAACAGCGGCATCACCGCCAACATCACCGGCACCGGCGGTGTCGGGGGGACATCGGGCGCGATCGTCGACAAATCCGGGTCCGTGGTCGGTATCACCAACACCGGCACGATCAGCGCCCAGACCACCCAGACCCTGGTGTCCGCCCCGCTGCCGGCGACCCTGACGGCGATCGACATCTCCGCTTCCGCCGCGCCTCAGTCCATCTTCCAAAAGGCCAATCCGGCCTTCGCCACCGAGACGGCCTATAGTGTGACGCTGAGTTACACTCCGGGCTTGATCGTCAGCTACAATGGGATCGTTTATCAGGCGACGGTCGCCGTCGGCGTCGCTCTCGATCCGATCAACTATCCCGCCTACTGGCGTCAGATCGGCACCACGGCGCCATCCATAAGCGGCTCGGTCTATTTCGGATCGGGGGGCAGTACGCTCAATGTGTCGGCGGGTGGGATAAGCGGCGGTATCATCAACCTAGGCGTGGGCGTCAACACTCTCAACATCCAGGGCGCCGCCGGCTCGGGAGTCAGTGGCGCGACGGTGAAGGGCGCCATCGAAGAAGTCTCCTCCGCGACCGCCGCCAGCGGCGTGGTGACCGGCGGCGGTAACTCGACCCTGACGATCAATGTCGACAATGGCGCTCTCAGCGACACCAATCCCAACACGATCAAAGCCCGAAGCATCAACATCGGAGCCAATGGGCTGCTGCTGGTTTCCGCCGACCCGGCCAATGGCACCAATACCAACTTCATAACATCGGGGGCGTCGGTTTTCGCCCAGGGCGCCCAAGTGGGATTGACCCTCCTGAGTCTGCCCACGGCGCTCACCCAGGTCTACACCATCCTGCAGACCGCGCCCGGTGGAACTCTGACCGCCGGAACCTTCGCCACTGGCCTGCTCGACAACGCGCCATTTCTGTTTACCGCCAATGCCACCTACGCGCCGGCGGCCAATCCCGCCACCGACCCCAGCAAGATCCTGCTGACGGTTTCGCGCAAGACCGCCACCCAGCTCGGCTTCAACGCCGCCGAGGGCGCCGCGCTCGACGCGGTTCTCGCCGCCGCGCCGAAGTCCAGCGGCATTCAAAGCGCGCTGCTCGCGCAGACCAACGAGTCGGGCCTGAAATCGGTCTACGATCAGTTGCTGCCCAACCAGGGACAGGGACTGTTCGATTCTCTCGATGCCGCCGCGCAGGCGATATCGAGCCTGACCGGGACCGTTCCGGACCCGACGGCCCGGGTGACCGGAACCAACCTCTGGCTGCAGGAAGTCAATGAGCGGGTGAAACGCTCGGGCGTCTCCACCGAGGGCTCTCTCTCGAAACTTCTAGGCATCGTCTCCGGCTATGAAGTCATGGGCCCGGGCGGCGGGGCGGTCGGTCTGACCCTGGCCTATTTCAACGCCAGTGAGATGGACTCGGCCTCGCCGATCGGGGCCGGGGTGCAAAGCTCCACGGTGGAAGTTGGCGCCTACTACCGCCGCAACGCCGGCCATCTATCAGGCTCCCTGCGGATCGGCGCCGGCTATTCCTGGCTTGAAGACCGGCGCAAGTTCCTCAGCACCAACACCGCCTTGACCGCCCAGTCGAACTGGGGGGCCCTGTACTTCGACGGCCATGCCGGACTGGCGTATGAACAGCATCTGGGCCGCTTCTTTGCCCGCCCCGAGATCTCGGCCGACTTCACAGCCTTCGACGAGGGATCCCATGTCGAAACCGGCGGCGGCGACGGCTTCAACCTCAGCGTCGCCAGCCGCAACAGCAAGCGCCTGAGCGGCCAGGCGATCCTGGTTCTGGGCCGCGAGTGGGGAACCACCGCGACCTGGCTGCGAACCGAGTTCCGTGGCGGTTGGCGGGAAATCCTGGCCGGCACAGTGGGCGACACCACCGCCAGTTTCACCGGCGGCTCCCCCTTCACGCTTCAGGCCGAAAATGACCAGGGCGGCTGGGCTACCTTCGGCTTCTCGGTGAAGAGTGGATCGCAATATTCCTATCTGGCCCTGGAGGGTGACGCCGACCTGCGCGCAGGCGAACAGCGCTATGATCTGAGGATCGCGGGGCGTTCTCTGTTCTAGATATCGTTTCGTCGACCGGGGGCGGGCTATGCCGTATCTTGACGCGCTGAAGGACTATACCTGCTTCGACTTCACCGATCCCGCCGGCCGATGGACCCGTCCGGTCTGGCGGCGGGGCTCCGGCCCGGCGGTGATCATCATCCATGAGATGCCGGGCCTGCACCCGCTGGTGATCCGCTTCGCCGACCGCGTGGCGGCGGCCGGCATGACGGTGTTCCTGCCCAGCCTGTTCGGCGAGCCGGGTCGTCCGGTCTCCGGTGGCTACGCGCTCCGCACGATGCTGAAAGCCATCTGCATAAGCCGGGAATTCAATGTCTGGGCGGCCGACAAATCCAGCCCGATCGTCGACTGGCTGCGCGCTTTGGCAGCCAAGGCCCACGCCGAATGTGGCGGCAAGGGCGTCGGCGCGGTGGGCATGTGCTTCACCGGCAATTTCGCCCTGGCGATGATGACCGAACCTTCGGTGGTGG
>JAYTXV010000027.1:0-2966 GCA_043742805.1 Caulobacteraceae bacterium
CTACGCCGAATCGCTCGCCACAATCGCGGCGCCGAAGAAGGGAGATCAGGATCGGCTCGACGCGGTGATCTGTCTGCTCGTCGGCCTGGATTGGCGCCAACTTCCCCCGGAAGACGGGCTACTGCTGGGTGACCTCGAAAACGGCTTTATCGTCACGCCAGTCTCACCGGACACCAGATCTTGGTTGGTCGCCGCCGCGTCGCGCCAAGGCCTGCCTGTAGCTGGGGCAGGAACAAGAGCCGACCGCGACTGACCGGTCGCCCGACGCTCCGGACCTAGTCTTCCTTGGGGGTCAGGATTTGGCGGCCCTTGTACATGCCGGTCTTCAGGTCGACATGGTGTGGGCGGCGCATTTCGCCGGTGTCCTTGTCTTCGATGAAGCTGTTGGTCCCCAGGGCGTGGTGGGCCCGGCGCATATTGCGGCGAGACGGGGATACTTTACGTTTAGGGACGGCCATGGCGATTGTCTTCTAGGCTTGAAATGCAATCGGCGGCCGCGCGGCCGCCGTCGTGAGCGCGCGTCTATGCCGTAAAACGCCGAAGCCTTCAAGTGCGGGCTTGTTCTTCACCATCGAGAACGGCCCGCAAACGCGTCGCCTTCGACATCAATCAGCTGAAACCCGGGAACCTGAAGGCGATGATCGCCCGGATGGGCGAGCTGACCCTGAATGTCGATAACGACCGCGCCAAGGCGTCAATCTGTTTCGAGGGGGGCTAAACCAGCCGGCTCTGCTCCACGGCGGCGGCAATGAAGCTGGCAAACAGAGGGTGGGGCGCGAAAGGGCGGCTTTTCAGCTCGGGGTGGAACTGGACGCCGATGAACCAGGGATGATCGGTACGCTCGACAATCTCCGGCAACAGACCGTCCGGCGACACGCCGGTCATTTTCAGACCAGCGGCCTCCAACGCGTCGCGATAGCCGATATTGACCTCATAGCGATGGCGGTGGCGCTCGCTGATGGCCGCGGCGCCGTAGATCGATTCGATCCGGGAGCCGGGCGTCAGCAGCGCCTCATAGGCCCCCAGGCGCATGGTGCCGCCCTTGTTGTCGTTTTCGCCGCGGGTTTCGCGTTCATTGCCGCGCACCCATTCGGTCATCAGCCCGACCACCGGCTCGCTGGTGGCGCCGAACTCCGACGATGACGCGCCGGGCAGGCCGCCGACATTCCGTAACGCCTCGATCACCGCCATCTGCATGCCGAAGCAAACCCCGAAATAGGGCACCAAGCGCTCGCGGGCGAACTGGGCGGCGCGGATCTTGCCCTCCGAGCCGCGCTCGCCGAAGCCACCGGGGACCAGGATGCCGTGCACGCCATCGAGCCGGGCGGCCGCGGCGCCGTCTTCACCCTCGAACGCCTCGCTCTCGACCCAGTCCAGATTGACCTTGACCCGGTTGGCCATGCCGCCGTGGCTCAGGGCCTCGATCAGGGATTTATAGGCATCCTTTAGGATGGTGTATTTGCCCACCACCGCGATGGTGACCTCGCCGTCGGGATGGCTGGATCGCTCGACGACCTTGCGCCAGCGGGTGAGGTCGGGGGCCGGCGCGTCGCGGATACCGAACACGTCGAGCACCTCATCGTCCAGGCCCTGAAGGTGATAGTCGAGCGGCACCTGATAGATGTCGCTGGAATCCAGCGCCTGGATCACCGCCGACGGGCGAACATTGCAGAACAACCCGATCTTGCGCTTTTCCTCGGGCGGGATCGGTTGCTCGCATCTGCACAACAGGATGTGGGGCTGAATGCCGATCGACCGCAGTTCCTTGACCGAGTGCTGGGTCGGCTTGGTCTTCATCTCGCCGGCGGTCTTGATGAATGGCAACAGGGTCAGGTGCACGAAACAGGTGTCACCCCGGGGCAGGTCCTGGCCGAGTTGGCGGATGGCCTCGAAGAACGGCAGGCCCTCGATGTCGCCCACCGTGCCGCCGATCTCGACCAGCACGAAATCCACATTTTCGCCCGCGTCGGCCAGCACGAACTGCTTGATCTCGTCGGTGACGTGAGGGATCACCTGGACCGTGGCGCCAAGGAACGCGCCCCGGCGTTCCTTGTCCAAGATGGTCTGGTAGATCTGGCCGGTGGTGATGTTGTCGGCGCGGGTGGCCGACACGCCGGTGAACCGCTCATAGTGGCCGAGGTCCAGGTCGGTCTCGGCCCCGTCATCGGTGACGAACACCTCGCCGTGCTGGTAGGGACTCATCGTGCCCGGATCCACGTTGAGATAGGGGTCCAATTTACGCAGGCGGACGCCATAGCCACGCGCCTGAAGCAGCGCGCCGAGCGCCGCCGAGGCCAGACCTTTGCCGAGCGAGGAGACCACGCCACCGGTGATGAAAATATACCGTGCCATGGGATTCCTGACTAACACCGATTCGGTCGGGAGAACGCCCAGGATCGCGACAAGGCGAAGATTTAACGCGGCCGCCTAAACGATTGTGGGCCGCGGGCGGCGGTCGTCAGGGCTTGGGCGGCTTGGTCGCGGTCGGCAGAGGCGGCAGGCTGACGCTGGGGGCCGGAGTGGCGAAATCGGCTGGGGCGCTGACCGGCGGCGAAGCGGCGTTCTGAGACCGGATCGTCGGCTTGGGCGCGGAAAGGCCCGAGTCCGGGCTCGATCCCGCCGGCGCCTGGACGGGCGGCGGGGAGGCTTCGCCGGGGGCCAGTGGCGAACGCCGCACCGGCGCGTCCGGGTTGATTGATTGCAGCTTCAACCGGTTGATGATCGCCTGGGACGAGCGTTCGCGGCCGCCGACCAGGGTCAGGGCCAGACTGAGGCTGAGGAACATGGCGAACAGAATCCAGGTGGCGCGGGTCAGAAGATCGCCGGCGCCGCGCGTGGTCACCAGGCCCGTCGGACTGCCGCCGCCACCCAGGGCGCCGCCCTCGGAACGCTGAAGCAGCACCACCCCGATCAGCGCGAGGCAGACCACGATGTTAAGGGTCAATAACAGGCCAACAAGCATGCGG
>JAYTXV010000028.1:0-8109 GCA_043742805.1 Caulobacteraceae bacterium
TCTGATCGGCGTTGCGGCCATCCTGCTGCTGCGCCTTGTCGGAAAGGGCGACGAGGCGCGCGCCGCTTCGGCCGCGCGTTGGATCGCCCTGGCCACCACCCTTGCCACCTTCGCCCTATCGATTCTGTTGGTGATGTCGTTCGACAGGACACAGAGCGGCTTCCAGTTCACCGAGGACGCCGTCTGGTTCTCGGGGCTGCACTACCACATGGGTGTGGACGGCATTTCGGTGCTGTTCCTGCTGCTGACAGCCTTCCTGATGCCGATCTGTATCCTGGCCAGTTGGAAATCGATCGAGACCAGGGTGATCGAATATATGATCGCTTTCCTGGTACTGGAGAGCTTGGTGATCGGGGTGTTCTGCGCGCTCGACCTGCTGGTCTTCTACCTGTTCTTCGAAGCGCAGCTAATTCCGATGTTCCTGATCATCGGCATCTGGGGCGGTAAGAACCGCATCTATGCAGCCTTCAAGTTCTTCCTCTACACCCTGCTCGGTTCGGTTTTGATGCTCGCCGCCGTGCTGGCGATGATATCTATCGCCCATACCGCCAGCATTCCCGAGCTGATGCGTTACCATTTCGCGCCGGGCGTGCAGGTCTGGCTGTGGCTGGCCTTCTTCGCCTCGTTCGCGGTGAAGATGCCGATGTGGCCGGTGCACACCTGGCTGCCCGACGCCCACGTCGAGGCGCCGACCGCCGGCTCGGTTATCCTGGCCGGTATCCTGATCAAGATGGGCGGCTACGGTTTCATGCGGTTTTCCCTGCCGATGTTCCCCATCGCCAGCCACCAGTTCGCGCCGCTGATCTACGCCCTGTCGGTGATCGCCATCGTCTACACCTCGCTGGTGGCCTTCCGGCAGACCGACATGAAGAAGCTGATCGCCTATTCGTCGGTGGCGCACATGGGCTTCGTCACCATGGCTATCTTCTCGGGCACCTTGCAGGGCGAACAGGGCGCGCTGTTCCAGATGCTCAGCCACGGCGTGATCTCCGGCGCGCTCTTTCTATGCGTCGGCGTGGTTTACGATCGGATGCACACCCGCGAGATCGCTTTCTACGGCGGAGTGGTGAATCGCATGCCGATCTACGCGGCGGTGTTCATGCTGTTCACCATGGGAAATGTCGGCCTTCCCGGAACCAGCGGTTTCGTCGGCGAAATTCTGACCCTGACGGGGACCTACGGCGCTTCGACCTGGACGGCAATCATCGCCACCTCCGGCGTCATCCTCTCGGCCGTCTACGGCCTGACTCTCTACCGGCGCATCGTCTTCGGCGAACTGACCAACCCCGCCCTGGCGACCATCGGCGATATGGGTGGGCGCGAGATTCTGGTGTTCGCGCCGCTGATCCTCGCCACCCTGGTGCTCGGCTTCCAGCCCGGCCTGGTGTTCAGCGTCACGAACGCTTCGACGGCTCATCTGGTAGATGCGTTTCACGCGGCCACGGGAAAGTAGGACGCCGTCATGACATTTCCCAACGCCGCCGCCCTGGCCGGCCCTGAACTCATCCTCGCCATTTCCGCCCTGGTGATGCTGGCGTGGGGCGCGTTTCAAGCCCGCACGACCACGCTGTTCACCGCCGCCGCCGTGGCCGCTCTGATCCTCGCCGCCGTCGCGGCCGCTTTCGGACCCCACGGCCGGGCATTTTCCGGCGGCTTGATCGCCGACGCGGGCTCCGCCTTCGCCAAGGTGGTGATCTACCTGGCCAGCGCGACCGCGATTCCGTTGGGTGAGCGCTGGTTCGCCCGCCGCGGCATGGCCCGGTTCGAGTTTCCGATTCTGGTGCTGCTGGCGGCGCTGGGCATGGGCATGATGGTTTCGGCTGGCGACCTGATCAGCCTCTATGTCTCCATCGAACTGCAGTCCCTGGCGCTCTATATCCTTGCCGCCTTCCACAAGGATGACGAGAAATCCTCCGAGGCCGGCCTGAAGTATTTCGTCCTTGGCGCATTGTCTTCGGGCATTCTCCTCTATGGCGCTTCGCTGGTTTACGGCTTCGCCGGTTCGACTCGTTTCGAGGTTATCGCTACCGCCATGACCCACGGGGCCGGCTTTGGCGCCCTGTTCGGCCTGGTCTTCGTCATCGCCGGCTTGGCCTTTAAGGTGTCCGCCGCGCCATTCCATATGTGGACGCCCGACGTCTATGAGGGGGCGCCTACGCCGGTGGTAGGCTTCTTCGCCGGGGCGCCGAAACTGGCGGCCATGGTGCTGCTGGCCCGGGTGCTGAGCCAGGCCTTCGGCGACTCCGTGGGCCAATGGCGGCAGATTCTTGTGGTGATGGCCCTTCTGTCGGTTGCGGTCGGCGCCTTCGCCGGCTTGGCGCAAAGCAACCTTAAGCGCCTCTGGGCCTATTCCTCGATCGCCGGCATCGGCTACGCCCTGGTCGGTCTGGCGGCCGGTGGCGCGAACGGTATCCAGTCGATGCTGATGTTCATGGTGCTCTATGTTGTCGACGTGACCGGATTCTTCGCCTGCCTCGCGGCGCTCTCACGCGGCGGCAAGCCGATGGAATCCATTGCCGATTTCGCCGGCTTGGTGAAAGAGAGGCCTGCTTTGGCCATCTCGATGACCGTCTTCGCCCTGTCGGGCATCGGCCTGCCGCCGCTCAGCGGGCTGTGGGGTAAATACTATGTCTTCAAGGCCGCCGCCGGAGCGGGGTTGGCGCCAGTCGCTGTCGCGGCCCTGGTCGGCAGCGTCGTGGCCGCTTTCTACTATCTGCGGCTGATCAAGGTGATGTGGCTGGACCCTAGCCCGGGCGTCACCGACGCCCCGCCGATGGAAGCTAGGCTGATCACTTACGGCGCGGCGCTTTTTGCCCTGCCGGTGGTGTTGATCGCTTTGGTCTACCTCGATCCGCTGGCCCAGGCCGCCGCCGTGGCCTTATCGCTCCGCTAACCGAGAACGGAGCGAGGCGCTCATCAGACTATCGCTACGGGCTGCTGAGCGATCAGTCGGTTGAACATCGCCACGATCAGGGGCGGCGAAACTTCCTCTGGGATTACCAACAGGCCGGCGCGCCGCGCCGCGTCGCCCAGGGCGGCTCCGCCGCTCCATGCCGCCAGCGGGATGCAGCCGACCAGTCCTAGAATCACCGGCAGCATCCAAAAAAAGGTGTGGGGCGAAGCCTCCCAGGCGGCCCCGCCCAGGATCACGCCAACACCTGTATCGCCAAGGTGCCGGTTGGCGGTGTCCTCGAGGCTGATCCGACCCTCCTCGCGGGCCTGTGCGCTCCAACCGGAATCGTGGCCCGCCAATATGGAGATCAGGGCCCATATCTGGTTCAGCATCAAAACCGGCGCCATCAGGGCTGACAGCAGGATTTCCAGCGCCATGCTGGCGAAGGCGCGCAGCGGACCGCCGAAGGCATCCCGCTCCTCGGGCGACCTCATCATCGCGGCGAAGGCGATGAATTTGGGCGCCACCAGGAAGCCCATGGAAACAACGAAGATGGCGGTAATCGACACCGTGGAGGGATTACCCAGCTCCGCCAGCTTATTGGCCAGTTCGACGTCGGATATTCCCCACTCCGGCTTGAGAGGTAGCAGGGCGCTCATCACCAGCAGAGCCAGCCACAGCGGCGCTGTCAGGTAGGCGGCCACCCCGCGGAATAGGTGCCATCGGCTGATCCACGTCAAACCCCTGGCTCTAAGCACGCCCAGGTGCTGCAGATTGCCCTGGCACCACCGCCGGTCACGCACGATCATATCGGCCAGGGAAGGTGGGCTCTCTTCATAGCTGCCCCCCAGACCCGGGGCCATGCGCACTTCCCAGCCCGCCCGGCGCAGCAAGGCGGCTTCCACGAAGTCGTGGCTCATGATGTGGCCCCCGAATGGCATGCGCCCGGGCAGATGGGGTAGACCGGCCTGGGCTGCGAAGGCCCGCACCCTGATGATGGCGTTGTGCCCCCAATAGTTGCCATGCGAGCCCGACCACCAGGCGATGCCGCGGGCAAGCAACGGTCCATAGAGCCGGCTGGCGAACTGTTCACTTCGTCCGAACAGGCTGCGGCGGTTGATGACCACGGGTGTGGTTTGGATCAGTCCGACCGCCGGATGACGCTCCATCGCCCCGGCGAGGCGCACCAGCGTCTGGCCATCCATCAGGCTGTCGGCATCCAGCACAACCATATGGTCATAGGCTCCGCCGAACCGACGCACCCAGTCGGCCATATTGCCCGCCTTGCGGTCGGTATTCTGTGGGCGATGCCGATAATAAATCCGCGATCGGTCGCCCAAACGCCGGCGGAGCACCACGATCTGTTGCTCCTCGGCGTGCTGGATACCCGCGTCCGTGGTGTCGCTGAGTACGAAAATATCGAAACTATCCTCCGATCCCGTCGCTTCCAGTGATTGCCAGATCGCCTGGAGTCGAGCGCACAGGGGGCCGGCGGCCTCATTGTAGACGGGCGCGAGGATCGCTGTCCGACTGGCGAGAAAGGGCAGGGGGCCGGTCCAATCCGGCTCCAGGTCACCACATCCGCGGGCCTGGGCCCACAGACCCGCGGCGGCGCTGACGAAGGAGAACGCGGTCCAGGCGAACAGCGGTGCGAACACCAGCAGGATGAGCACATCCAGCGGCCCGAGGCTGTCAGCCGCCAGGGCGTCGTAAAGCGCGAACGTGGCCAGACCAGCCAGAATCAAGGACAAGCCGATCAGCCCCATCGCGCGGTAACCGCGATCCACCCGCCCGATCCTCACCGGATTGATCTGGGCGGTCCACAAGGATTGGATTGGCATTTCCAGGAGCGCGTCGCGCGGCGTGTGTTCGTCGACGGCATCCTTGTGAGTATCTGGAGCGTAGGCGACGACGGCCGGGCGCGGCGCAATCAACAGACTTTGAGGCAATGGATGCTCCGCGCGAGATGCGTGGCCGGGGGGTGGGGCTAGGGGCGTCGCAACCCGCAAGCCATCAGCCATAGGCCTGAGCGACCCAGGTTTCGGTCAATGATTCCGCTCCTATTCGCAAAAAGGCCCGCAAGTCCAGGGTTTTGCCTGGCGACAAGGCGACATCGAATATGAGACGCCACCTTTCGGTCCCCACCACAGGGTAAGCGGCGGGTTCGATAGCCTGGCCTTCGCTCAGGGTTATGGTCGGGATTACGCCACTCTGCTTGGTCAGGGCGGCCAGCCGTCCGCCTTCAAAGTCGATCACATATTTGCGTGTGCCGGGCCTCGACGACTGACCGGGGCGCCCACCGTGCCCGACCCGGGTCGCTGTCACCCGGCCTACTCCGATGGAACCGGGTTCCCGCGCAGTCCAATGCAGACGATAGTTCAGGCTCAGGTTGTCGCCGGCCCGTGCTGGGGCGACAGGTGTCCAGAAGGCCACCACATTGTCGTCGGTCTCGCCCATCGTAGGGATCTCCACCAGCTGAACCGAGCCCGGGCCCCAGTCGTTCAGGGGCTCGACCCAGGCGCTCGGCCGGCGGTCATAGAAAGCGCCATCGTCCTGATAGTTCCCAAACGCTCGATCCCGTTGCATCAGGCCAAATCCTTTCGGATTCCTGTCCAGAAACGCGTTGGTGACCACACGGGGCGGGTTGCCGAGCGGGCGCCATATTCTTTCTCCGGTTCCGGTCCACAGCGACAGACCGTCGGAATCGTGAATTTGGGGCCTCCAGTCGCCACCCTTGACCGGATCCGCGGGACCATACCAGAACATGCTGGTCAGGGGCGCCAAACCAAGCCTTTGCACCGCCGAGCGAAAATACAGCCGCGCCTGAATCTCCTGAACCAGGCCTTTGGCGCCGCGCAGGTGGGCTATTCGATAGGCTCCGGTCACGCTGGGGCCTTCCAACAAAGCGAAGACCACGAGGCCTTCCGCGCTGCGTTCCAGCCAGAAAGCGGTGAAATCGGGGAACTCTTCGCGGGCGGCCCCGGAGGTGTTGATCGCCAAGCCGCGGGCGGACAAGCCATATTGATTGAAAGGATCCGCAGCCCTGAAATAGGAAGCGCCCTGATAGGCGATCCAGTCGCCTGGCGCGCCGGGATTCATCACGCGAAACCCCGCGAACCCAAGGCTGGGAGGCAGGCCCAACGCCGGATTGCCAGCAGGGATGTCGAAGAGGTTGCGATCATAGATAATCTGGCGGGCCAACCCGCTTTCGAGCGTATGGATCGCCACCGGCAATTGCGTCGAACGACCTAGGTGGAAGAACTCTACGGCTCCGATTCGAGGATCGCTTTTCCACAGATCGGCATCGGACCGATAGCGGATCTGGCCCATCGTATCGAAATCCAGGTCCCCCACCGTTGGGGGCCAAGCGGTGGTCCGGGCGCGATAGGGTCGACCCGCCAGGGTTCGGGCCTGGGCGTCCAATATTGCAAAAGAGAAGGGGCGGGCGGCCCCAAGCATCAGGGGCGCGGCTGAAGCCGCGGATGCCGTGGTTGCCCCCATGGTCGTCCCCAAGACCGCACCGGAAATCAGATTGGCGACATGGCGCCGCGAAATGGCCTGCGGCCTCAGCTCTCCAACTGGTGAGGAAGACGCCTGCTGGGGGCGGCGGCCCGGCCCCTGGAGCATCGGCGAACCGGAACTGGGCTGATCAGCCATTCTTTTGGATTCGCTGACCGGCGTCATAGAAAAACGTCTCCTCGGCGATCTTGTCGGCTCGCCGGCTCCGCCAAGCGACCGCCTTCTGTCGCATCCGACCGCCATCCTTGAGTTCGAAGCTGGATCGCCAATGGATGGCAACGTCGTCGCCGCTGAGCAGTGGGCCGCTCGGCGGCTCGGTCAGGACACTAACGCTACTCTCCATCACCGGGGCTTCCTGGTTCATCAGAACCTGACGACCGCCCTGGCGCGGCAGCGCCTGATTGTCCCCCATCCAGGCGTCATCGTGATACCAGCCGCGGATAGCGCCGACATGATTGCCGAATATCGCCTGCGTGACAAAGGCTGCGACGGTCTCTCTTGATGTCATCGGAATCGCTCCTCTCGCGCCTGCCTTGGCGCTCCTATCAGGCGTGTTCGAGTTGGGTCCGGCCTCGGCTACAGTGTCGAGGCGAACAGTCCATCACTTTTTTAAAGGCTGTGCTGAGAGCGCTTTCGGAATCATACCCCAGCGACGGGGCGATGACGGGAATGAGAACGCTTGAATTCATCAGCCTGTCACCCGCCAGCAACATTCGCCAGCGCGTCGGGTAGTCCATCGGTGAGACTCCGACCGTCTCATTGAATGTCAGGGCGAAGGCCGATGGCGACATTCCGGCGCGCTCCGCCGGCGACCTGATCTTCTCCTCCATCAACTATCCCTTTATCGCCGACGCTAACGTCGCGGATGAGATGGTGCAGATTGGTCTGGCCGAAACGCGGTTTAAGGTCGCCGCAACCGCCTCGCTAAGGAGTTTCGACCGCGTCAGGAAACTCGGCGCGAGCCAAGCTTATGACGATCACAGGCGAACCGTCGCCCGGACCTGATCAAGGCGCTCGATGTTCAGAGGAAGGGCGTGTCGGTCAGCAAGTTGGTCGTTTCCCTGTAGTCTTTGACATATTGGCGGCCATTGATGACGATCCGCTGTTCAAGGGCTGTGTCTGGCGAAGAGTGGACGGCTGAGCCACCCCGTGATCGCTGGCGAGTCAGACTGAACTCGGCGTATCAACGCAGCGAGGCGCGTCTGGCGCCCGGTTTTCTGGAGCGTCGGAATTGGTCGAGATCACCCGCCGGATATTCGCCGGAACATTGCCGGTCGCCGTCCTGGCTGTTCCGGCATTGGCGGGCGCCACCGATAACTCCGCCGCGGGCCAGACGTTCAAAGCGCTGTATTTGGCTGAATGGGCCTGGCGCGACGCTCAGTATCCAGACGAAGAAGATCCCAAGAAGCCGATCCCGGCCTTTCTGCCGGACGAGAGCGCGGCCGCGCAGGAACGGCGGCTGGCCTATTGGCGTGACGTGCGCGGCCGGCTGGCGGCGATCGACCCGTCAACGCTCGATACGGAGGATCAGGTTAACTACGCAGTCTACAACGCCCAGATCGATGTGCTGATCGCCTCCCAGGTCTGGCGGGACTGGGAAAAGCCGGTCAACAGCGACAGCGCGTTCTGGAGTGATCTGACTGGCGTCTCTCGCCGGACGTTCCACAGCGAGGCCGACTACCGCAACTACATCGCCC